>CAZEPQ010000130.1:0-5331 GCA_964514175.1 uncultured Oscillospiraceae bacterium | reverse complement strand
CATCACTGATGCGGGCGGTACTGACCCGGGTAAAATCTGCCTCCGTCACCGTGGATGGGCAGATCACCGGGAAAATCGGACGGGGCTTCCTGATTTTATTGGGAGTTGGCCCCGAGGACACGGAAAAGGAGTGCGACAAGCTCTGTAAAAAGCTGCTTTCCCTTCGCATTTTCACCGATGAAAACGATAAAATGAATCTGGGCCTGGAGGATGTAGGCGGCAGCGTTTTGGTGGTCTCCCAGTTTACCCTCTACGGAAGCTGCAAAAAGGGTCGCAGACCGGACTTTTTTGGTGCGGCAGCCCCGGAGAAGGCCAACGCCCTCTATGAGCGGTTTTTGGACCAGTGTGAGAAGAACGGCTATCCGGCCCAGCATGGCATTTTCGGCGCCCACATGGATGTGGAATCCATCAACGATGGCCCTGTGACCCTGGTGGTGGATACGGCGGAGCTCTAAGCCGTGCAATACAAATTCGCCGAAACCATTTTATTGTCGTACTGCTCCCTGCCGGGGCGTCGAGGACGCCGCCCCCTACAGATGCAGCCGTCAGAATACCCTGCCGTAGGGGACGGCGTCCTCGACGTCCCGCTGGTGTGCAGTTCTTTTTCGCCGAAAGTCTGTTATTATCGAACTGTTTCCCGCATCCATCCTCAGTCGCCTCCGGCGACAGCTCCTTCTCCAAGGAGCTTTTGGCGCTGCGCGCCAGTACAATGAAAGGAGACATTCCTTATGAAAATTGAAGTTCAGCAGGTTGGAATGCTGATGACCAACTGTTATATCGTCTGGGACGAAAATACAAAAAACGCCGCTGTCGTTGACCCCGGCGACGATGGTGCCTTTATGGCAGATTGCCTCAAGAGAAAGGGACTTTCTCTCCAATATATCCTCCTGACCCACGGTCACTTTGACCACATCGGCGGCGTGGCGGAACTGCTGGAGACCTGCGGCACCAAGCCCAAGGTCTATATTTCCCAGGTGGATATGGGCCTGCCCTCCACCTTTGGTGAGAATGTGCAGCTTGACCCCAAGGCCGTCACCTTCTGGAAGGAAGGGGACGAAGTTACCCTGGATTCCATCACCTTCAAGGTCATCTCCACCCCGGGCCATACCCCCGGCTCCGTGTGCCTGATCTGCGGGGATGTGATCTTCTCCGGCGACACCCTGTTCCAGGGCTCCTGCGGACGGACCGACTTCCCCGGCGGAAGCTGGACCCAGATGGCCGCATCCCTGAAGCGGCTCTATGAGCTGCCCGGTGATTATACCGTTCTCTCCGGTCATACCGGCTCTTCCACCCTGAGCCGTGAGCGGAAGACCAACATGTTTATGCAGTCCGCACTGTCATGAAATTAAGACTGATCGGCCATACCAACCGGTATGCCATGGAGCAGATCTCTCTCGTACTGTTCCCGGAGGACAAAATCGAATATACGGAAGAAGCCTTCCGGGGAGATGGGGCTGTTTCCACCCTTTTCGAGGGAAAGACCTGGCTCACTGCCACGGCCAAGATCACCCGGGACGGAAAAACCGTCCGGGGCGTGGCCCGCTACAAAAAAGAGGACGCGACAGAGTCTCTTCGGCGGCAGATCCTCCGGCAGAGCTATTATCGTGCCGCCTTGCAGCTTTTGCCCGCGGCCCCCTCCTGGGGTGCTCTGTCCGGTGTCCGGCCCACCAAGCTGGTTTCCCGGCATCTCATCGGCGGCGGAGACCGCAAAAGCGCCGACAGGATGCTGAAAGAGGTCTACGACGTATCTCCCGCCCGTCGGGAGCTGTGTCTGGATGCGGCAGAATCCACCATGGAGGCCCTGCGCCGCCAGCAGGCAGGAGATATCTCCCTCTATGTGGGCATTCCCTTCTGTCCCACCCGCTGCGTTTATTGCAGCTTCGTGTCCGCTGCCATTGAAAAATCCCGGCATTTGCTGAAGCCCTATCTGGAAGCACTGGAGAAGGAGATCTATGCCGCAGCGGAGGGGATCAAAAAATCCGGTCACCGGATCCGTACCGTCTACATCGGCGGCGGCACCCCCACCACCCTGGACGAAGCACAGATGGCCTGGCTGTTAAAAACCCTCCATGAAGCCTTTGACCTGTCCCATTGCATTGAATTTACCGTGGAGGGCGGACGGCCCGACACCCTGACCCCGGAGAAACTCCGGGTCATCCACGAGGGCGGCGCCACCCGCATCAGCATCAATCCCCAGACCATGGACGACCGTGTGCTGGAAATCATGGGCCGCAGCCATTCCAGCGCCGACATTCTCCGTGCCTATGAAGATGCGGTGCAGGCAGGCCATAAAGATATCAACATGGACCTGATCGCGGGCCTTCCCGGTGACACCGTGGAGGGGTTCCGGCATACACTGGATCAGGTGCTTGCGCTGAATCCCACCAACATCACCGTCCATACCCTGGCCCTGAAAAAAGCGGCCACACTATACTATCAGGAAAAAACCACCCTTCCCACCGGGGAAATGGTGGAGGAGATGCTTGCCTATGCCACCGAGGCCCTGAGAAGCCACGGCTATGGCCCCTATTATCTCTACCGGCAGAAATACATGACCGGCAGCTTTGAAAATGTGGGCTGGAGCAGGCATGGGTATGACAATCTCTACAATATATATATGATGGAGGAACTGCACTCCATCCTGTCCCTGGGCTCCAGCGGTATCACCAAGGCCATCGACGGCACCAAGGTGGAGCGGCTGGCGAATCCCAAGTACCCCCACGAATATATCCGAAACATCGACGAAATTGCCCGGAAAAAGCGGGAGGTATGCCTGTGAATTTTGAAATTACCCAAGTCAATGCCGCCCTTGGGCGGGATATGACCCGGACCATATTGGAGTGCGAGAAGCTCTATCACACCCAGGTGGAGGACATGGCAAAGGCCGTGCTGGAAAACCGGGAAAAAAGCCCGGTGGTCCTTCTGGCGGGGCCCTCCGGCTCCAGTAAAACCACCACCGGCACCAGACTGCGGGAGAAAATCGCCGCTCTGGGTGTTCCGGCCCATCTGATCTCCATGGATAATTACTATGTAGATTGGGACGAACCGGACTTCCCCCGAACCCCGGAGGGGGAGCGGGATCTGGAAAGTCCCCTGTGCCTGAACATTCCTCTGCTCAACGAGCATTTTTCCCTGCTGGAAACCGGAGATGACATCTATGTGCCCATCTACGATTTCCCCACCCATAAGCCACTGGAGGATCGCTTCCTCCACATGAGCCCTTCCCAGGGGGATATTTTCATCTTTGAAGGCATCCATGCCCTGAACCCCCTGTTTACATCTCAGCATCCGGAGGCCTTTCGGCTGTATGTGTCCCCCGGCGCCTCCTTTGAGGCGGAGGGGAAGGTCATCTGCACGCCTCAACTGCTTCGGCTCATGCGCCGGGTGGTGCGGGACTATCAGTTCCGGGGCGCCACGGCAGAATTTAGCCTACAGCTTTGGGGCAATGTGGTTGCCAGCGAAAAGATCTACATCGAACCCTACAGGGAGACTGCCCACGGCATCGTAAATACCACCCTGGGCTATGAGCTGGGGGCGCTAAAGCCCTATGTGCTGCCCCTGTTTCAGAATCTTCCCCAACATGTTCCCTGTCGTGAGCAGGTCAGCGGGGCCCTGAAGGCCCTGGAAACGGTGGTGGAAGTTCCCCACGCCCTGGTGCCCGGGGATTCCATCGTCAGAGAATTCATCGGCTGAGGGCCCGGTCTCTTTCGGGCCGCCAGACCATACTCTATTATCAGGAAGGATGATTCCCATGCGATACACCTTTGAAGATTACAAAACCGCCGCAGACCTGGTAAGGCAGTCCCTTGGGAGCTTTGTTCCTGAGATCGCCATGGTGCTGGGCTCCGGCCTGGGCGATATGGCAGAGCTGGTGGATGATCCCATCTGCATTCCCTACGGGGAGATCCCCGGTTTTTCCCTTTCCACCGCACCGGGTCACATGGGCCGGCTGGTGTTCGGCAGTCTGGAGGGGAAAAAGGTGGCGGTGATGCAGGGCCGCCTTCACACCTACGAGGGCTATACCATGGAGGAGGTCTGCTTCCCCCTGCGGGTCCTTCGGCTTCTGGGCTGTGACAAGCTGCTCATTACCAATGCAGCCGGTGGTGTGAATCTCAGCTTCCAGGTGGGGGATATCTGCCTCATCACCGATCACATCAAGCTGATTCCCGACACCCCCCTCCGTGGGGAAAATCTCAAGGAATTCGGCCCGCGGTTCCCGGATATGACCCACGCCTACACTCCACGGCTTCAGGAAATGGCCAGAGCCGTGGCGAAAGCCCAGGGCATGGAGCTTCGGGAGGGTGTCTATATGATCTTCCCCGGCCCCTCCTATGAGACCCCGGCAGAGGTTCGGCTGGCAAGAATGCTGGGGGCGGACCTGGTGGGTATGAGCACCGTACCGGAGGTTCTGGCGGCAGGACACGCCGGCATGGAGGTGCTGGGCTTCTCCCTGGTCACCAATGCGGCAGCCGGCATCACCGGCGAGACGCTAACGGAAGAAGAGGTGCTGGAGTCCGCAAATCAGGCCAAGAGCCGTTTCTCCGCTCTGATTCGGGGCTGCATTGGGGAGATGTAAGGGAGAATTTGACACTCCCACCCTGTTACAACGTAAGAAAACCTTCACGTTTTACGCAGAAAGGATAACTATGGATACATTATTTTCAAACATCACCGCTGTCACCATGATCGACAAGCTGCCGGTGATTCTGGGCGCTTATGTGGGCGTCACCGACGGAAAGATCAGCTACATTGCTCAGCAGCCCCCCAAGGAGGAGGCAAAGCGGGTCATTGACGGCCGAGGCATGGTATTGATGCCGGGTCTTGTCAACTGTCACGCTCATCTTCCCATGACGCCCCTCCGTGGCTACGGCGACGATCACGCCCTTACGGATTGGCTGGAGAACTACATCTTCCCCAAGGAGGACCTTTGGGACAGCCGTGCCATTAAGGCGGCGACCCTTCTGGGGCTGGCGGAGTGCATCCGCTTCGGCACCACCTCCGTGTCGGACATGTATTATTTCTCCGACGATATCTGCCAATGTGTTGCCGAAAGCGGCATTAAGGGCAACATCTCCCGCTCCATCACCGTTTTTGACGAGGATTACTGCTTTGACAAGCATGTGCCTTCTCAGGAACTGGTGGCCCTGAAGGAAAAATGGCACGGATATGACAATGGACGTATCCAGGTGGAGGCCTCCATTCACGCTGAATATACCTCCTTTGACAAGGTGTGGCACGCTCTGGCAGAGTACGCCATCAATTCCGGCATCGGTATGCATATCCATGTGTCCGAAACCAAATCCGAGCATGAAAGCTGCCTAGACAAATATG
>CAZEPQ010000129.1:0-5402 GCA_964514175.1 uncultured Oscillospiraceae bacterium | reverse complement strand
CTCTTTCATCCCTATTTGTGCGGACGCATAGCGGCCGAATGGTTGATTAATATGAAGAAGAAACAGGCATGTCAGATGATCGCGGGACTTGTGAGCATTTGTGCGCTGGTCAGCGTGATCTCCACCATTCAGGCATTTCTGGTGGCCTGTGAGACCGGCGGCAGTTTTCCCGGTGGCATGGTACTGTTGGCGGTGGTGACCGTTATAAGTACGGTGATGATCTGGCGGGGCGTTATGCATATGGATGAGTAAATTAGGGATGTCTCGTTAAGTGTAGAATCTGAAGCAATGGAATTGGTCTGTCTACAAATTTAGATGATGCTTCCCGGTTGCTTCCGGTGGCCCCCTTTCTGTGTTGACAGAAAGGGGGGAAAGAGCAACAAGAGGGGAAGGGATTTCGATTTCCCTTCCCCTCTTGACACCCTATCCTTGAAACGACCAGAGGAAAGGTCTCCCGACCCATTCCTCTGGACTCCAACCCCTTTTATCGAACTGCTTCCGTTCTTTTTCGGCAGGGCGGCGCTTGCGAAGCCAACCGACTACAGTTAAAACGGGGCACGACTATTTGGTTTAGGAGGGGGGTCCAAAGGGGGTGGCTTGTAAAAAGCCCCCTTTTGGCGAGCCTCCACAGGGATACATTCTATTCGTGTGCTTTCCCGGCAGGATTTCCTGCCGGGATCTTGCTTTACACTGCATTCTTATCCGGTGTTTCGGCTGCATAGCTGCCAATACCTTTGTAGTAGATCTCAATGGTTTGCAATCTGCTGTATTTCTGTGGCTTCTTATGAATCACAATTTTCTCGATAAACAGGTGCAGAAGTTCTGTAGACAGCTCCTGAATATCCGTATATCGTTTCGCTTTTGCTACAAAGTGGCTGATGTCGGATACCACTTCCTTTATCTGCTTCAGCAACTCCGTTTTTTATGAAATCTGATTATCAACAATGTGTTGCTCCTCGATATAACCAGCAGACAGGATTTGAAACTGTTCCATCGTAGGCATTTATCCATTGGGCGTAATAGCTACTTTGGGGAATCGGTGCAGAGGATTCTGCCTCTGATTTTTGACAGCCAAGAATCTGGAGCAGTATGGCAAATATACAGAATAATACGATAATTTTTCTTTTCATACACATGCACCTGCCTGTTGGAATGTACGACTACGTTTACCGGTTCTGTCGCCTTTATACTAGTAGCACCATGTGTACTCACTGTGTCCAGACCATCATTTGATTATCGTCTTTGCTTTGTGACCCCGTATTTCGTACTGCTGTAATCCAGCGCAGTATCTCTGGGGCGATATCTTCTGCGGCGCACTTCCTTTGAGCGCCGCTTTTTCCTTTTTGGGGTGCTTTCACCACGGAGCCGGGCCTCATAGTCCTGTGTACGTTTCCGTTCTATTGCCCGGTCGACAGCCTCCGTAATACTATGGAGCCCCCAGGTACGCTTTTTGTTCAGCATCCAAAGCCAAATCAAAACGCTGATGATTGGGAATCCCAGAAACAGCGCTTCCGGAATCAGCCGTAAAGCCAGGTGATTTTCCACCAGTTTGGCAGCGTTTTCGTAGTAGGGATAGTCGATCCCCTGAAATGACAGCCACCGGGTAGAAATATTACATAGTGCATTCCAACGGTTTATCAGTGAGAACCGCCCTGTATTGTCTGTAACAGCAAGGCCTTCGGGCAGATATGCCTCCAACACTGATTGCAGGGTGGACACGGCGAAGCCATCCACAGGCTGCGGCAGCACCACTTCAACGCAAGTGAATCCCGCACTTTCGTCAGCAGCGGGAGAATCCGCAAAGGCCCAGGCACGCTGGGTATTGCCTGCCGCCATATCGTTGTATTCTCCTGGTTCCGTATCTACAACAGCCGCTACCATATATCTGTGACCGTTCCACTCCAGATATTGTCCCACCACATCATCGGAATAAAACAGATCCCATGCAGTTTGCCGATCCAATATGATGCGGTCACGCATGATCTCTGTTTCACTGAGATACCACCCATTTCGGATATCCAAAGGGTGAAGCGTGAAATAATCCCCGGAAATTAGTGTTATCTCCACATCCGTGGTGGCAATGCCATTTTTCAGTGTAGCGTGCTCCGTTGTAGAAAAGGCGTACAGCCATGGGTAGTCCTCAGAAGAAACGCCTGCTCCGGTCAGGGCATTTTCAATGCCAAGACGAAGTTCACCAACGGAGTTCTGGGGAACCGCATAACTGTCCGGCAGAAAAACGGACGCCTGTGCATAGTTTTTTTCTGATGTTCCCCAGCGTTCCGCAGTTAATTGGGAGGACAGGGTTTCTATGGTTTGACGATCTCTATGGAGAAGGCCCAGGAAGATTCCAAAACTGGTAACTACCGCAACTACCCAAAGGCAGAGCTTCCAATGTGCCATGAGCCAATGCAGATATTTCTTTGCCCTCATCATGCGCACCTCATTCCGCAATGCGAACCTGATCACCGATCTCCAAGGGAACAGTGGACGTGGTGATCACAAAGTCAGCCGTGCTGAGATCGCCGGAAACAGCGCTGTTGACATCGTCAGAGGCCAATATGGTAATGGTCTTTTTCTTTACAGTATATCGGTTGCCCAGAGGGCTGGATTTCACAGAAACTGTATATACAAAGCTTCCGTCAGCATCAGTGTGGATGGCAGAACTGGGGATCACCACATCATAGCTGGCGTTTTTGTTTCCCACAGAGAAGGACAGGGTATCACCTACGGATACATCTTCTCCCTGGACAGAGAAGGTCAATGTACGACTGCCGGAAGGATCGGTCTTGGAGGTTATGATGGATTCCAGCGTCATAATAATATCGCTGTTCCACAGATTTGTGATCTCTGCCTCAAGGCCTGTACTGAGGGTCTTGGCCTGCACCGTGGTTACCTCGGCAGTTAACGTGTAGCCTTTTTCGGTCATTTCCACTGTTACCAGAGGCGTATCCGGGACAGTCTTATCGCCGGCGGCAATATTGACCTCGGCAACGATGCCCGCATGATTGGTTACGATCTCTATGGCGGCAGTCTTTTCTTCCAACCGTTTTACTGTTTCTTCCGCCTCACCCAAACGTCGTTCCAAATCCGCCAGATCCAATGCTGCCACCGCATCGTCGTAGGCTTCCTGCTGTGCGGTATCCGCAGCAGTAGCCTCCGCATTCGCCAAGGCGGCTTCCGCCGTATCCAAAGCAGTCTGTGCCGCAGATACGGTCATACCGGTATAGGAGGACTGAAACTGACTGAGCGCATTGTTGGCTTCCGTAAGGGAGGCGGATGCCGTGGTAACTGCTGCGGCAGCACTGGCGGCAGTTGCTTGTGCTTCGGTCAAATCCTGAGACAAGGATGCAATTGTGGGTGCGATCTCCGTATCGTAGATTTGCTGAGCCTCCGCTGCTGCTTCCTCATCGCCGTTTTCTGCTCTGCGTTTTGCGCTTAGATAATCCGCATTACTGGTTTCGGCATTGGCAATCTGTCCCTGCAAAGCAGATACCGCCGCATCAGCTTGGGCCTGGGCTGTTTGCTTTTTGCTCAACTCCGTTTGCGCATTGTCCACCTGTGTCTGATACCACTGAAGGGATTCCTCATATTTTTTTGCGTTTGCCAATTCCGTCTCCGCAGAGGATACATCATCTCTCAATTGCTGGAGATTCGTGGTTTCCGCATTGGTCTGTTCTCCTTTGTCCAGCATAGCCTTGTCATACTCCAGCTTCAGTGCTTCATAGGTACTTCTTGCCTCTGTCAGTTCCTGGCTCTCGGTTTCTTCCAAAGTCAGCAGAACAGCTCCGGCTTCTATGGTGTCTCCGGCTTTGACTTCCACGCTGGCAACGATTCTGGTTTCATCCAGCACTACGTTGTAGGTCTGAGCCGCCTCCACCATTCCTGTACCACGGATCTTTGTTGTCAGCGTGGTTGAGCTGGGGTACTGGGCCGCAACCTCTGGCAGAGAATAGTTCATAATGGTATTGGAGAAAAAGGTCAGCGCCAGCATAAGCGCCAAAAAAATGATCAGTGCATTTTTGACCCATTCTCGTTTACTTCTTGCCTTCGATCTCCTCATGGAAATCACCTCGTTTCCTATCCTTTGATGCCGCCGGAGTAAGTAATACCTTCCTCCAGATATTCCTCTCCCCACAGGAACATCAAGAGCGTGGGCACCATGTAGATGACAGCCACTGCAAAGGCCACACCCACTTCACCGATGTTGATCTCGCTTAAAAACACACTGAGGGGATACATTTCAGAGTCCGAGAACATGATAAGAGGCTGCTCTACCATGTTCCAGTAATCAATAAACACCAGCATTGCCACACTGACAATGGCACCCTTGCACATAGGGAGACAAACCTTAGAAAAAATCTGCCATTCTCCAGCCCCATCCAACTGAGCAGCCTCGATATAAGACTTTGGGATGCGGCGCATATTTTTTGTCAACAAAAACACGCTGAAGGGGGCAAAGATACCCGGCAGGATAATCGCCCAGCGGGTATCCAATAGATTCAGCCACTTGCTGACCAGATAGTTGGGCACCAATGTGACCTGATAGGGCATCAACATCAGCACGATATAGCCAAAGAAGATCAGTTCGCGCTTCTTTCCCCGATACCTTGAAAAACCATAGGCTGCCAGGGCTGCCAGAGCCACCTGAAACACCACAATGGGTACCGTCAGGAACACAGAGTTCCAGAATTTCAGCAGATAGCCGGGGCTACTCAGCAGCACCGTCCAATACTGAGAAAAGGACACCATGTCCGGGATGAATTTCAGGTTCACTGTCTCAGAAATATATGTGGTAACGGCACCATCAGCGGAATCGTTGCCGATGCCGAACACGACGCCGTAGTTGGCCGTGATCTCCGATTCTGTCATAAAGGAATTGGTAATGGTCAGAACTATAGGGGCAAGAAACACGATGGCCATACTCAGGGCAATAACAGTCAATATGATCTGAGTGACCAACCTTTTTTGCCGGTAATATTTCTGGCTCCGATGATGCCTTGGCCGTGATTTTATCATTCTTCCTCCACATCCTTTCCCAGTTTGCCGTCCACCAGGAACAGAATGCCAATGACGATCACCATGACAAAGGCCATCACCAGGGCCGCGGAGGAAAGCTTCTGATAGTCCATACTTTCAAAGGTGTTGTTCATAAAATGCTGCAACAGATACAGCCCATCGTATGGATATTTGCCTGTAAGAAGGTAAACTTCACGGAATATCTTCATGGAGTTGATCAGGGACAAAATGGTAACAAACAGGATGGTGGGGAATATGTACCGCAGCTTGATTTGAAAGAATATCCGCAAAGAACCGGCACCTTCCAGCATAGCCATCTCCTGAATGTCATTTGGTACGTTGTTCAGGGCCGCAAGAAACAGGATCATGTTGTAACCAAGATTCTT
>CAZEPQ010000128.1:0-5449 GCA_964514175.1 uncultured Oscillospiraceae bacterium | reverse complement strand
TGCACCATTAAGAACTACAACAACGACATTGGCCTACCGGTCACCATCGGTGCCAGCACACCGGACTGTCAGATGCTGGTGCTGGAAATGGGTATGAACCATTTTGGAGAAATGTCTGTGCTGACCGCCATTGGTCGGCCCGATCTGGTGGTCATCACCAACATCGGCAGTATGCATATTGAAAACCTGGGCTCCCGTGAGGGAATCCTGAAGGCCAAGCTGGAAATTCTGGAGGGGCTTCAGCCTGGAGGCATTGCGGTGTTCAACGGCGACGAGCCTCTGCTGTGGGATCTTCAGAATAAGACCAACTGCGAGATCGTCTATTTTGGACTGGAAAACCCGGACTGCGCCTTCCGTGCGGTGGATGTGGTTCGCTATGAGAATTCCAGCACCTTCCGCATTCAAGGACAGGGCTACGATTTCCCGGTGGAGATCCCCGTCAGCGGCATCCACAATGTACATAATGCCACGGCTGCCATTGTGGTGGCACTGCTGCTGAAGGTGCCGGTGGAAAAAATTCAGAAGGCTATGCTGAGCTATGAGAATACCTCTCAGCGTCAGCAGACCATTCATCACAATGGATTTACCATCATCGACGACACCTACAACGCAGGGCCGGAGTCCATGGAGGCCGCGCTGCGGGTGTTGGGCGATACCTCCGGCCAGGGAGAAAAGTTTAAGCGCATCGCCGTCCTGGCGGATATGCTGGAGCTGGGCAACCATGCCAGCGCCGAGCATCACCGCATCGGTCGTGTGGCGGCAAACAAGGCCCAACTGCTGCTGACCTATGGGCCCCTGTCTCAAAAAATGGTTCAGGGTGCCATTACCGGCGGCATGAGCCAGAGAAATGCCATGAATTTTTCCACCAAGGAAGAGCTGTTCAATGTGCTGAGAAACCGGGCCAAGCCTGGAGATGTGCTGCTGTTTAAGGGAAGCCACGGCATGCACATGGAGGACGTTTTAAAAGCGTTTATGGAGATGTAACTATGCCCATAAACGGAGCAGCCAAATAAAGTTATCGGAGGAATTGGGAAATGCTTAGTTTGATTACTTGTATCGTCGCCTTTGTGGTGGCGGCTGTAGGCGGACGGTTTATCGTCCCCGCCCTGAAGGCACTGAAGATGGGCCAGAGCATCCGTGAGATCGGCCCTACCTGGCACAACAGTAAGCAGGGAACCCCCACCATGGGTGGTATGATCTTTATGCTTTCCGGTTTGGTGTGTATATTCCTGGGCTTTGGGGCCTATCAGACCGGCGATTATACCTATCTGATGGTGTTCCTGTTTGCTATGATCTTTGGTGTCATTGGCTTTATTGACGATTTTATCGCGGTGAAAAAAAAGCGGAACCTGGGCCTTACCGAGATACAGAAGCTGCTGCTGCAGTTGGCCGCTGCCGCCATCTTCATTCTGGTGCTGCGGAAGACCGGCCACCTCAGCTCTGAGCTGTACATTCCCTTCTTCAATGTCAGCGTCAACATTCCCTGGATCGTTTATCTGGTTCTGAGCCTTTTTATCATTGTGGGCAGCGTCAATGCGGTGAACCTGACCGACGGCATCGACGGGCTGTGCGCCTCTGTGACCATTCCCGTTATGATCTTTTATGCTGTGGTGGCTTGGAAGTGGGGCCAGATCGGTGCGTCCCAGCTTGCTGCCGCGTTGGTAGGCGGTCTGGCCGGCTATCTGATCTACAATTTCTATCCTGCCAAAGTCTTTATGGGCGATACCGGCTCCCTGTTCCTGGGTGGCGCGGTCTGCGGACTGGCCTATGCCCTGGATATGCCGCTGATTTTGATCTTGGTGGGCATTATCTACATTGTTGAGACCCTCAGCGACATCATTCAGGTGACTTACTTCAAGTTGACCCACGGTAAACGGATTTTCCGCATGGCCCCCCTGCATCATCACTTTGAAAAGGGCGGCTGGAGCGAGATCAAGATCGTTGCGGTATTTACCTCCATTACGGTGATCTGCTGCATCCTGGCCTACCTGGGGGTTATGAATCGCTTCTAATTTAATCACATAAGGAGGGCCTATGGGATTTCCGCGGCTTTCGGACGTAGAACGTAAGAGAGAAATGATGGATACTCCCATGCTGCTGCTGACGCTGCTGCTGACGGCGTTGGGGCTGGTGATGATCTATTCTTCCAGCTATGCCAGGGCCCTCTATGAAACAGGGGATAGCGGCTACTACTTCAAGCGGCAGCTCGTGTTTGCGGTTCTTGGCGTTGGTGCCATGGTGCTGATCTCCCGCATAAAGCCGGAACTGCTGAGAAAGCTGGCCTTTCCGGTGCTGGGAGTCTCTATTGTTTTCCTGGTGCTGGTGTTTGTTCCGGGCATCGGCCAGTCGGAAAACGGTGCCACCCGATGGATTCGGCTGGGGATATCCTTTCAGCCCTCGGAGATCGCAAAGCTGGGTGTCATTTTAAGCTATGCCGCCATGATCTCCACCTTCGGAGAGAAGATGGAGTCCTTCCGCTGGGGCATTGTCCCCTTCGGTGCCATTTTGGTGGTCATCGTCATTCTGTTGCGGTTGGAGCCTCACAACTCCGCCATTGTCATCATTACGTGTACTGCCGCCGCCATGCTCTTTTTGGGGGGCGTCAAGTATCGGTGGTTCATTATGGGGGGCTGCGCCATGCTGTTGGGTGTGGTACTGATTCTGGGAGCGGGAGGCTATGAGCTTTCCCGTATCACTGCCTGGCAGGACCCCTTTTCAGACCCCACAGACGACGGCTATCAGATCATTCAGTCCCTCTATGCCATCGGCAGCGGCGGTATTCTGGGTCTGGGCTTGGGAAATGGACGACAGAAGTATCTGTATCTCCCGGAGGAGCACAACGACTACATCTTTGCCATTACCTGCGAAGAGTTGGGACTGGTGGGGGCTGTGGCAATTCTGGTGCTCTATGCCCTTCTGCTTTTAAGAGGATACTGGATCTCCATGCATGTGCGGGACAGGTTCCTCTCACTGACAGTGGCGGGTATCACCACGCTGACGGCCTTGCAGGTGTTTTTCAACATTGGTGTGGTGACCAATCTGCTCCCATCCACGGGCATCTCCCTTCCCTTTTTTAGCTATGGCGGTACAGCTTTGCTGATCCAGTTGGGGGAGATGGGCCTGATTCTGGGAGCTTCCAGACAGTGCTCGACAGGGTTTTTGTGAACCCTTTGGAATATGAAAATAGGTTGTGAAAATATGAATGTAATTTTTACCTGCGGCGGTACCGGCGGTCATATCAGTCCCGCACTGGCAGTGGCAAACATTGTGAAGGAACGCTGCCCGGAGGCGAATATCCTCTTTGTGGGTGCGGAGGACGGTATGGAGAAGGACCTGGTGCCCAGGGCCGGATTCGACCTGGAAACCGTAAAGATCGCCAACTTTCAGCGGAAGATGAGCCCTTCCGGCATTGTTCATAACGTAAAATCCCTTTCTTATATGGTGTCCAGCCGCAAAAAGGCGGATAAGATTATCAGGGAATTTCAGCCTGATGTTATCGTTGGTACCGGCGGTTATGCCAGCTATCCCATGCTGAAGCAGGGAAGCAAGCGAAAGATCCCCACGGCTCTTCACGAGGCCAACGCAGTGCCGGGGCTTACCACAAAGCTGGTAATGGATCATGTGGATCGGGTCATGGTGTCCTTTGCCGAGAGCCGGGAGAATTATCCCCATCCCGAAAGGGTCAGCGTGGTTGGTATGCCGGTCCGAAGTGAGTTCCTGTTTTCCCGGAAGGAAGAGACAAGGAAAGCTCTGGGGCTGGATGAGCGCCCCTTGGTCGTGAGCTTTTGGGGTTCTTTGGGTGCACGGGAAATGAACAAGATGATCGCCCGATTTATGGCCCTGAATGCAGAGGAGAATTGCCCCTTCCAGCACATCCATGCTGTCGGCAGCTACGGCTGGGAGTGGATGCCTGAGTATGTGAAGGAGCAGGGCGTGGATCTGGAAAATACCCCCTCCATTGACATGCGGGAGTTTATTTATGACATGCCCACCGTGATGGCGGCGGCAGATCTGGTGATCTGTCGTGCAGGCGCAGCCACCATTTCTGAGGTTGCAGCCGCTGGTAAGCCCGCCATTTTTGTGCCCTCGCCTAATGTGACGGACAATCATCAGGAGAAGAATGCCCGCATTCTGGAGCAGCACGGCGGTGCTGTGGTACTGCGGGAGAGCGAATGCAGCGGAGAAAAGCTCTATGAAGAGACCAAACGGCTCCTTGGAGCCCGGGAGGATCTGGAGGCCATGGGTCGTGCGGTTCAGGAGACGGCGGTGCCGGATTCTGCGGAGCGCATTTATCAGATCATTCAGGAGCTATGTAAATAAAGGAGCGTAACATGGATCAAAACCAGCAAAATCAAAAGAATATTGACTGGACCCAAGGGGGCTTTCCCACCTGGGGAAAGATGCTGGTGGCTGTGGCTGTGGTGCTGCTGCTTATGTTGGTATTTTTCCGGGTGAGAACCTTTGAGGTTGCAGGCAATGTCCGTTACTCCCTGGGGGAAATTTCGGAAGCCAGCGGTCTGGCAGAAGGGGATATCCTGATGGGTGTCAACAAGACCAGTACCGCAAGCCGCCTCTTGGTGAAGCTGCCTTATCTGGAAGAGGTGGTCATTGAAAAGGTGCTGCCGGGGACCATTCGATTCTCTGTGAAGGAATGTGCGGCGGCTGCCCTGACTACTTCTGAGTTTTCAACATATTGGCTGATCAATGAGGAAGGCAAATTACTGGAAGAGATCGAGGATCCGGATGAAAGCACGTATTCTGCATATCCTCTCATTACCGGCACGCTGGTGACCATGCCCTCCGGCGGTGAAACGGCGGAGTTTGACGACGAGGCCAAGGGGAAATGTGCCATGGAGGTGCTTTCCGCAGTGATGGATACTTCTCTTGCCGGGATGGTTTCAGAAATTACACTGGCGGAGGATGGTTCCGTCAACCTGATTTATGATGGCCGGATCGAGGTTCGGCTGGGAGACGGAAGCGAAGCAGTGTACAAGCTGCAATATTTAAAAGCTGTGATGTCCGAGATTCCGGAGGGGCAAAAGGGGGCCCTGGATCTGAGTTTTTCCACCGGGGAAACGGCAATTTTCCATCCCATCGCATAAAATTAAAAGAAAAAGCACAAAGTTTCTATTGACCCGAGCGCCCTTTCGAGATAAAATAGAAGCAAAATAGCCTTATTGTGCAAATAACGCATAGAATAAAAGTACTTAGGAGGAAAAACTTATGAGCGAATCCTATCCCGAGAGAGTTGTCGCCATTAAAGTCATCGGTGTTGGCGGCGCGGGCAACAATGTTGTCAACCGCATGATCGAAGCCGGTGTCAAGGGCGTTGATTTTATCGCAGTCAACACCGACAAGCAGGATCTCAACAAGTCCAAGGCTGCTGAGAAGGTTCAGATCGGTGAGAAGCTCACCGGCGGCATGGGCGCAGGCTCCAAGCCTGAGATCG
>CAZEPQ010000127.1:0-5485 GCA_964514175.1 uncultured Oscillospiraceae bacterium | reverse complement strand
ATCTTGATGGAGTTCTTGTTGGCGCCAACGGTGCCGTCGGAGCCAAGACCCCAGAACTTACATGCGGTGTTGCCCTTGGCCTGGCAGTCGGGATTCTCCAGAACAGGCAGGGACAGGTTGGTCACGTCATCGGTGATGCCCAGGGTGAAAGGATGCTTGGGAGTCTCGGTCATCAGATTCCGATAAGCGGAGATCAGGCTGCCGGTGCCCACGTCCTTGGAGCCCAGACCATAGCGGCCGCCAACAACTTTGACGCCTGCGAACTTGGTTCCGGCGAGGGCTGCCACCACATCCAGGTACAGGGGCTCTGCCAAGGAACCAGGTTCCTTGCAGCGATCCAGCACGGCAATGGACTTTACGGTCTCAGGCAGCACATCCACCAGATAGTTTGCACAGAAGGGGCGATACAGATGGACGGAAACCATACCCACCTTGCAGCCGTTGGCGTTGAGGTAATCGCAGACCTCCATCAGTGCATCACAAGAGGAGCCCATAGAGACCACGACCTGCTCTGCGTCAGGGGCGCCATAGTAGTTAAAGGGCTTGTAATCAGTACCCAGCTTTTCGTTGACCTTGTCCATATACTTGACCACGATGCCGGGGATATCGTCATAGTGAGAATTGCAGGCCTCACGGGTCTGGAAGAAGATGTCGGGGTTCTGAGCGGTACCCTTGATATGGGGATGATTGGGGTTCAGAGCACCGGCACGGAAGGCAGCTACCTTCTCCTTGTCCATCATTTCTTCCAGGTCGGCATAATCCCACACACCCACCTTCTGGATCTCGTGGGAAGTACGGAAGCCGTCGAAGAAATGCAGGAACGCAGCAGATCCCTCGATAGCAGCCAGATGGGCCACTGCGGAGAGGTCCATGACCTCCTGGGGGTTGTTGGATGCCAGCATGGCGAAGCCGGTACCACGGCAGGCCATAACGTCGCTGTGGTCACCGAAGATGGAAAGGGCATGGGTGGCCAAGGCGCGAGCGGAAACATGCATGACGCAGGGCAGATTCTCTGCGGCGATCTTATACATGTTGGGGATCATCAGGAGCAGGCCCTGAGATGCGGTGAAGGTGGTGGTAAGGGCACCGGAAAGCAGGCTGCCGTGTACCGCACCTGCGGCACCGGCCTCGGACTGCATCTCCGCAACCTTAACAGTCTGGCCAAAGAGGTTCTTTCTGCCGCCGGCGGACCATTCATCCACATGCTCTGCCATAACAGAAGAGGGCGTAATGGGGTAAATCGCAGCAACATCAGTAAACGCATACGCCACATGAGCCGCAGCGTTGTTGCCGTCCATAGTTTTAAGCTTTCTAGCCAATGTAATTCCTCCTTTGTTGTTTGTGGGCAGCCACGGCTGCCCACTTGGGTAGGCGTGTGTCACCAGCGCCATCCCTCGTAGCACTGTTATTGTACCATAAAACAAGCCCAATTGTAAATCTTTTGCAAGCTAAACTACGAAAGTTTGCAGAATCTCACAATCCGGGGGTAATCTCGGGGATTTCACCCTGTGATGTTGCATAAAATATTTGTTTGAAATTTCGTCATATATGCAGTAAAATAAATACGAATTGGAAATTTCTCCATACATGTATGATATGTATCATACATGTTGACTATAGCATATTCCGTGCGGGGTTTCAAGTCCCACTTCCTCCATGAGGGACACGGAATTTCTGGGAGGTCGAACACGTTGGTATTTTCTCTGAATTCCATGGGTCTTGCTGGTATTTCCGGCTACCGTGTGGAGGTAGAATGCTGCATCTCCTCCGGTCTGCCCAATTTCGACATTGTGGGGCTGCCGGACGCAGCGGTGAAGGAGTCCCGTGAACGGGTCCGGGCTGCCATCAACAGCTCCGGCTATAAATTCCCCATGAGCCGCATCACCATCAATCTGGCACCCGCCGGAACCAAAAAATCCGGCACCCTCTACGATCTTCCCATCCTGCTTGGCACCCTGGCGGCAGCCCGTCAGATTCGGCTGCCCGGTGACAACTGGGCCTTTGTGGGTGAACTCAGCATGAGCGGTGAACTGAGAAGGGTCACCGGCGTGCTGCCCATGGTGCTGGCTGCCAAGGAAGCCGGCATTGACACCATCGTGGTGCCGGAAGAAAACGGCCCGGAGGCCACCCTTGCGGGAGACATTACCGTATACGCCCCCAAGACCGTGGCCCAGCTCTGCGACCACATCACCGGCATAAAGCCCATGGAGCCGGTGGCTCCTTGGCTCCCCGAAAACACAAGCCGGGAGCTGTTGGACTTTTCGGACGTAAAGGGACAGGAAAACGTAAAACGTGCCCTGGAGATCGCCGCCGCAGGCTCCCACAACATTCTAATGGTGGGGCCTCCCGGTGCGGGCAAGAGCATGCTGGCAAAGCGGCTGCCCTCCATTCTGCCGGAAATGACAAAGGCAGAATCCCTGGAGGTAAGTCAGGTCTATTCCGTGCTGGGTCTGCTGACAAAGCAGCAGCCTCTGATCACCACCCGCCCCTTCCGTTCTCCCCATCATACCGTCTCCCCCGCCGGTCTGGCCGGCGGCGGTTCCAGTCCCAAGCCCGGCGAAATCAGTTTGGCCCACAACGGCATTTTGTTCCTGGACGAGCTTCCCGAGTTCTCCAAGGAGGCGCTGGAGATCATGCGTCAGCCCTTGGAGGATGGCAAGGTCACCATTTCCCGGGTCAGTGGCTCCTGCGAATATCCCAGCCAGTTCATGCTGGTCTGTGCCATGAACCCCTGTAAATGCGGCTGGTACGGTCACCCCTCGGACCGCTGTACCTGCACACAAAAATCTGTAGATCAGTATCTTTCCCGGCTCTCCGGTCCCCTGCTGGACCGCATCGACATGATCGTGGAGGTTCCGGCGGTGGAATTTGAAGCCCTGTCGGGAAAAAGCGCCGGGGAACCCTCCGCTGAAATCAAAAAGCGGGTGGATGCCGCCCGTGCCATGCAGCAAAAACGGTTTGAAGGCACATCCATCAGTTGCAATGCCGGGATGCCCCCGGCCTCCGTCCAGAAGATCTGTCAGTTGGACGACACATGCCTGAGTCTTATGAAAATGGCCTTCCATTCCATGAATCTCACCGCCCGAAGCTACGACAGGATCCTTCGAGTGGCCCGAACCATCGCCGATCTGGCGGGCAGCGAAGAAATTCAGCCCACTCATTTAGCAGAAGCCATCCAATACCGCACCTACAACCTGGGGAGGAACTAAGCATGAAAATCAAAAGAAGCGGATTCGTGTACAAGCTGTATGTGAAAAATATCATCGCCCTGTGGATTTTGGCCCTGATTTTATCCGCCGGTCTGATGTACATCATCTGTCACAACACAGGCTATAACTATCTTGCAAACTACCTGTTTTACCGCAGTACACCCAATGCCGAAAGCCTGACCGAGGTTGCTTCCAAGGATATGCTGGACATGGACTATGTTATGAGCGACATTGAAGCCAACGGCGGCAACGAGGCCCTGAACCGGAGCCTGAGTTGCTTCTACAAGGCCAATCTCTATCAGGAGGATGGCCGCTATCGCTTCGCCATCCAGATCGACACGGACAAGCTGGTGGACACCGGCATCTACTACGACTGTAACTACAACGCCTTCTACGCCGAAAGCCGTGACGCCGCCCGTGCCCAGATCAATCCGGAGGATTATATCACAGAGCATCTTTATTTCTATGAGTACGAGGGCATGAACTATGCACTCCTGCTGGGTGACGATGTGGAGCTACAGGAAACCATGCGTGTGACCTTCGCTCCCATGGGTGTCTATGCCCTGTACATCCCCTATGACCTGTACAACTTCGGCTATACCGACAGCATCACCAACTATTTCATCGACGTCAGCGAGACCCCAGTGGACCCGGAGGACGAGATTTTTAAGGATCTGTGCATGTACGCCCCCTTTGCCCTGGCTGCCCTCATTGCCGCCATTCTGCTGACCATCGTGCCCACGCTGCACCCCACCTATCGGCAGCTTGCCAAGTATGGCCGCACCATCCAGAAGGCTGTGGAAAAGGTTGATGCCGACTATGATGAGTTCGGCATTGAATCGGAGGGCAATAAAACCATATATCTCAATGACTGGCTGGTGAAAAAATCAACCTTCAAGAACGGCATCGAAAAGAATTATAAGAAACAGAAAAACTAAATCCACAAAACCCGCTGCGGAGCAAATCCACAGCGGGTTTCGTTTTGATTTACGTTTAATATATGCCCAGCCATCTTCCGCTGGTCTCCAGCACAGCTTCGCCCTTTTTCAGGCTTTCCTGTACATTGATGACCCGCTGGTTTCGGCTGCCCCGGAAGTTCAGCTCCAGACTTTTCTCCGCCAGAACGAAGGGTCCGTCGATCAGCACATCCAGGGTTTCCAGCAGCGCTTTCTGGGCCTGGGTTCCCTCCAGCAGCTTTTCAAAGATGTATCCGGAATAGGACGCCACTTCATAGCCCTTGTCCTTCAGGATCTTTGCCAGCTTTGCAAACCCCTCCGCCTGGGAAAATGGTTCGCCGCCGGAAAAGGTAACTCCACGACTTAAGGGATTGGACATGGCGATCTGAGCCAGCAAGTCCTCTTCCATGGGGGTGCCGCCGGAAAATTCCCAGGTCTCCGGGTTGTGGCAGCCCTCACAGTGGTGAGGACAGCCCTGGGCGTAGAAGGTGGTTCGGATCCCGGGGCCGTCTACAATGCTGTCCTCGGTAATGCCGGCAAGATACAGCATATCAGCCCAGACCGTGCTTTACACGGTCACGCTCTTCCGCGCGCTTTGCGTCATTCCACTTGTCCATGGTGCCCACCAGATAACCGGTGATACGGCGAATGCGCTCGAAGCCAATGCCCTGGCCCAGCTTTTCGTTGGTGTTTTCCTGTTTCATTTGAAATTCCTCCTTTGCTTTGTCGAGGTTTCTTATTCAATTCCCTGGAATGCAGGCATTTCAGGGTACATCTTTTTCAGTTCAGCCACACGCTCAGGGGCGATCATCTCACCTTCCCGGCGTCCGCAGCGGGGGCAAACATCCCCAATGACGCCCACATAACCGCAAACGGGGTCACGGTCAACAGGATGGTTGATGCTGCCGTAGCCGATGCCGGCGTCGTGCATGCAGCGGACGATGGCCTCAAAGGCCTCCACATTCTTGGCAGTATCGCCGTCCAGCTCCACATAGCTGATATGGCCTGCGTTGCACAGGGCATGATAGGGGCCTTCCAACTGAATCTTT
Organism: uncultured Oscillospiraceae bacterium; assembly: GCA_964514175.1. GTDB lineage: Bacteria > Bacillota > Clostridia > Oscillospirales > Oscillospiraceae > HGM13006. Next base: position 271 of record CAZEPQ010000127.1, on the reverse strand, counting down.
TCGTAGGCGGAGATGGGATAATAAACGGGAATGTGGAAAGAGTTGGTGTAATACTCCCGATCGGTGACGCCGGGGATTTTACCATAGAGCTTCTGGTCCATGCGGATGAATCGTCCGGAAAGTCCCTCAGCGGGGGTTGCCAGCAGGGTAAAGTTCATCTTCATGGCCTGGGACTTTTCATCACAGAACTTCCGCATGAAGCTTACGATCTCCAGCCCCTTCTTCTGCATCTCGGCACTCTGGCCGTGGTGCTGACCGTAGAGGGCAGTCA
>CAZEPQ010000126.1:0-5495 GCA_964514175.1 uncultured Oscillospiraceae bacterium | reverse complement strand
GGCGTAAAAAGCAGGCACCAGAGACTTCATCGATATGCCCTTCAGAGGATTTTTAGGCCCTCCCTAAGAATCATCGGATCTGACTAGAATACTGCGCCGTCAAATCACTCGCAAATGAATATTGAAATGTATTATAGCATATAATCTGTATTTTTCAATGCATATGCAAAAATTTTATGCATTATGACTTTCTGGAAGTAAGGCTCAGGGCCAATTCCTTCAGGAAATCCGTTTCCAGGAAGCCCCCCTGTTCCAGCGCTTCCAGTGCCATGGCAGTTTCCTGCTCCACAAGCATCTGGCACTGCTCCAAACCAAACAAGCTTACAAAGGTACTCTTGCCGTTTTCTTCGTCGGAACCAATGGGTTTTCCCAATTCCTCCTGGGAGCCGATCTGATCCAGCATGTCATCCCGAATCTGGAACGCCATACCCAAATGCAGAGCAAAATCTCCGGCAGCTTCGATCTGCGCTTCGCTTCCGCCGCCCAAAACGGCGCCCATCTGGCAGGCAGAACGGATCAAATCGCCGGTCTTATAGGTATGGATCTGACGAAGCTCCTGCTCATTGAGGGTACGCTTCTCCCCTTCCATATCCAATACCTGTCCCGCCACCATGCCGTGCTCTCCGGCACCGGTGGAAAGGAGACGAATGCAGCGCAGAATATTCTTCGGGTCTCCCTCCATATTGGAAAGGGTCTCAAAGGCCGCTGTCAGCAGTGCGTCACCCGCCAGGGTGGCAATGTCATCTCCATAGACCTTGTGGCAGGTCAATCGGCCACGGCGATAATCGTCGTTGTCCATACAGGGAAGGTCATCGTGGATCAGGGAATAGGTATGCACCATTTCAATGGCACATGCCGTAGGCAGAGCCGTTTCAACATCTCCGCCCACCGCCTCACAGAAGGACAGCACAAACACAGGCCGAAGCCGCTTTCCTCCCGCAAGGAGACTGTAGCGCATGGCCTCCAGCAGCACACCATAATCAGTCTTTTCCTGAAAATAGCCTTCCAGCGCCGTTTCTACAAGGGCGCACTTCTTCTCAAGCTCAGAGCGCATCATTGCTGATCTCCTGTTCTACGGGGGCACCATCGGGGCCCTGCATCAACTTTGTGACCTTCAATTCGGCAGTCTCAAGAAGCTGTGAGCATTTTGCCGCCAGCTTGGTGCCCTCTTCAAAGAGTTTAATGGAATCTTCCAGGGCCACATCGCCCTTCTCAAGTGCCTTAACGATCTCGTCCAGACGAACCATGGATTCTTCAAAGGTTACGGATTTCTTTGCCATCGTTATTCCTCCTCGGTATTCTCCACCCGGGCACGAACACGGCCCTCATGGAGGCGGATGGTGATATGGTCTCCGGGCTGTAGTTCCTTCACGGAACGAACCACTTCTCCCCGGCTGTTTTCTGTAATACTGTAGCCACGACGGAGCACCTTTAAGGGGCTCATGGCATCAAGACGGCCTGACATATTCTCCAGTCGCTTTCGCTGGGTGGAAACAGCCAGCCGCATTGCCCCCGGCAAACGCTCCTGCCGCTTCGACAGTTCCCCTCCCGCCTTAGAAAGCTGCGCTGACATGGCAGAGGCCATTCTGGCGGTCATATGATCCAGTTGGACCTGTCGATCCTCAAAATACTGCATGGGAGATTGCAGCACACGGGCATTCTTCCGCACTTCAAGCTGCTGCTTTCGCAGCTCAATCTGCTTTTCCATGCTCTGAGCCATGCGAACCTTCTGATTCTCAATCATATCAAGAAGCTCCGTCTTATCCGGGGTGGCAAGCTCCGCACCGTTGGAGGGGGTTGCCGCCCGCAGATCCGCCACATAATCGGCAATGGTCACATCCGGCTCATGGCCTACAGCGGAGATCACGGGAATCTTGGAGCGATAAATGGCCCGTGCCACGATTTCCTCATTGAAAGCCCAAAGGTCCTCCATAGATCCGCCACCACGACCTGTGATGATCAGATCCGCCACCCGATAGCGGTTGGCATAATCGATGGCAGCGGCAATTTCTCCCGGTGCCTCGGCCCCCTGGACCCGCACAGGCAGGATTTTCACCTCAGACAGCGGATAGCGGTGATTCAAAATCCGCAGCATATCATGCACTGCCGCACCGGCACCGGAGGTAATAATTGCGATCCGATGGGGATAAGCAGGCAAAGGTATTTTATGGTCAGAATCAAACAAGCCCTCGGCAGACAGCTTCTTTTTCAATTGCTCAAAGGCGACAGAAAGGTCTCCCGCCCCTTCCGGGGTCATGGAGACGCAGTAAAGCTGGTATGCCCCATCTCTGGGGTATACCGTGATCCGTCCCGCCGCCAATACCATCATGCCGTTCTCCGGTCGGAACCGCAGCCGCATGGCGCTGGAACGGAACATGACGCATTTCAGGGCGCTCTGACCATCCTTCAGTGTAAAATAATGATGGCCGGAGGGATATTTTTTATAATTGCTGAGTTCTCCACGGATGCAGAGACCGGTCAGCAGGCCGTCCGCCTCCATCATTTCCTTGATGTAAGCATTGACCTGGCTGACCTCTAAAATCAGTTGTTCACTCATGTAGATTTACCCGCCAGGAACGTCAGCACTGCCACGCCCATGGCATTATCAGTGGAATACTGAGGCAGCCCGAAAATACCGCCCAGTGGTTCCATTTCCTGCCGCAGCAGGCTGTTGGAGGAAACGCCGCCAGTGAATACCACAGGTAGGTCTCCATATATCTTTTTCGCCTGTGCAGTAGCTTTTTTTACCGCTTCGGCACAGTTCATCAGACTAAAAGCAGCAACTTCCTCTTTCGATGCCCCGGAGGCATAAAGCTGCTGGGCCTTATTCTGCATGCCCGACAAGGAAAAACGCATGTCCTTTACCTTTACATGGAAGGGTTTGCAAGCTACTCCCCTGCTCAAAGCGTCCAAAGCCTTGCCTGCCGGGAAATCCAGTCCCAAAAGCTGCCCCGTCCGATCAATGAGCTGCCCTGCGGAAAGATCATCGGTACCGCCGATAATCTGGGCCTCCAAGCCAGGGGTGATATGCAGCAGCTCTGTAGTACCCCCGGACAGATGCCAGCCCAGAAATTCCTGTTCCAGCAGCTCCATACGACCGGTACTCCAAAGGATCGCGGCCAAATGTCCCTGCTGGTGGGAAAAGGCATGAAAAGGCACCCCCAGAGTACGGGCCAAAACCTCGCCCTGGGACTGACCTGCCAGAAAGCAGGGCATATAGCTTCCTTCCACGGCTCTGGGCCGGGTGCTGGCACCGATGACAGAGATATTGTTTAAATCACAGCCATCCAATGCCGCCTCCACGATCTCCGGCAGACGCTTAACATGCTGAAACAGAGCGTCAGACTGTCGAAGGCCCAATTCTCCCGGCTTAACAGACAGCAGCCGTCCGGAATTATGGCCCTGCTGCCCATCAAACCAGGCGCAGGAAGTGGTATAGTTGCTGGTATCGAAGCCCAGTGCGATCATGCGCGGCTTCTTGCAAAGGAGCCCAGAATGCCGTTGATAAAGGAGACCTTATCCTCTTCCTCATAGCGGCGGGCAATTTCCACAGCCTCGTTGATGACTGCGCCGGTGGGAGCATCTTCCACATAGAGAATTTCAAAGATGGCAAGACGCAGCACTGCCAGGGACACCTTGGAAATACGGCTGACCTTCCAGCCCACAGCATAGGTCTCGATGATCTGGTCGATCTCCTGCTTTTTCACATAGACGCCGCGGACACAATCTTCGATGTACTGAAGCTGCTTTGCATTGGGCTTCTCCTGATAGAGATCCGCTTCCTCAGCAAGCCGGGGATAATAGTCCTCGTGGAATACTTTCTCCAGCAGTTCAGCAGGCATATCTTCGTGATACTCCATCTCATAGATCAGGTGCATAGCGATTTCTCTGGCTGTTGTTCTGGTCATACAGATTCCTCCTAAAAGGGAAATTTTAAAACTTTCCTCATCCTTACAATATTTCATCCTATATTGTACCCGATTTCCCTACAAAAAGAAAGTATAATTTTCTGTATTTGTGCGAAAAGGGCGAGGGCTGCGCCCCCGCCTCAAATCATGCTTTCTTCTTCCGTTTGTCGATCATATTGTGAAGACATTGCAGCGCATCCGCCAATCCCCCCAGCCGATCGATCAGGCCCATGGAAACCGCCTGCTCCCCATAGACCACGCTGCCCACATCCGAGGCCAGTTCATCGGTGGAAAGCATAAGCCGGGTAAATTCTTCACGCTTAACCTTGGAATTTTTGCAGACAAATTCAGTGATCTGATCCTGAATACGCTCAAAATAATTATAGGTCTGAGGGGCTCCAATGACGGTTCCGCTGATCCGCACGGGATGAATGGTCATGGATGCGGTAGGAACGATCATGGATTTTTTCGCGCAAACCGCCAGAGGCACACCAATGGAGTGTCCGCCTCCCAGTACCAGAGATACCGTAGGCTTTTTCATACCCGCAATCAGCTCCGCAATGGCAAGTCCAGCCTCGATGTCTCCCCCCACCGTATTGAGCAGAATCAGCAGGCCGTCAATGTCCTGGCTCTCCTCAATGGCGGCGATCTGGGGGATCACATGCTCATATTTTGTGGTCTTCGTATTTTCGGGCAATACCTGATGTCCCTCGATCTGACCGATGATGGTCAGACAATGTATATTGGAATCCCGGGATAAGGTCTCGCTGGCACCAAATTCAACAAGGTCCTCCCGTTTCTCCTGAATCAAATCCGCTTTTTCACTGGACATAGTGTTACTCACTTTCGTTTTTTAGGAGTATGCCCAGATGAATGAGAATTATTCCACAATTTCGTGTAGGCAAGAGGACAAAAATATGCTAAAATAGAAAGAGAACTTTGGGAGGTGTTTCAATGGAAAAATCACCGGAAGATATCGTATTTGATATCAACAAAGACCCATACAACTATGTTATGAAGGTGGTTTTCGGACGCTGGAAACCCTTTATTCTGCAAGCCATGGACACCGACCAGGTGACAAACTTTTCCCGATTCTGCAAGCAGCTCCCCATTACCCAAAAGGTTTTGAGCCAAAATCTAAAAGCCCTTGAGGATGACGGGCTGATCACCCGGACAGTGATCCCCGAGACACCCCCAAGGACAGAGTATCGGCTGACCCCAAGGGGAAAATCGCTGATCCCCCTGCTGGACGCGGTGTATGACTGGGGCTGGCATGTAATGAAGGAGGACAATGTACCCATTGACGCCCTGGGCGAAATGTGGCACGGCTATCGGGAAAAGCAGGATGACGTCATGTATCATCCCTTTCAAAAACCAAGAAAAACAGACATCAGGTAGGTTACCTCAAGGTAACCTACTTACTTTCTTGTGCCTCCTTCACAAGATGGATAAAACGTGCTATTGTAGACTTGTCAGAAAAGAAAATATACATTCGAAAGGATGATAAACATGTCTTGCTACAAATACCCCAATATGTTCAAGCCCCTGACGGTCAATGGTGTTACCTTTAAGAACCGCGTCATTGCC
>CAZEPQ010000125.1:0-5533 GCA_964514175.1 uncultured Oscillospiraceae bacterium | reverse complement strand
TTGGGAGTGAAGGTGGGCTTGTGCTTGCCGCGGAGCAGGTGAGCGGCCTGAGCAGCGACACGGCCCAGGGGCTTGCCGGCTGCATCGATGACGTACCACTTGCGCTCGACGGTCTCCTTTTTTGCTAAAGTAGTGGACATATCTGTCTCCTCCAATATAAATAATAAAAACTTTTGACATTATCTATGTGTGTGCTACAATATTCTCGTTGAGCACGCTCCGCTATTCTAGCAAAGGAAAAAAGTGTTGTCAACCATTATTTTGAGATTTTTTATGAAATCCTATGAGAACTTCAAAAAACGCTCGTTTTCTCTTTGAATCTCTCGGATTCTAATTTGCGATTTTCGCGTTTGGAGGAACTTTTTATGCAGAAATTAACGGGACTGCTGCGCCGATGCGTGGAGGACTATAATATGATCGAAGAAGGGGACAAGATCGCCGTTGGAATTTCCGGCGGAAAGGACTCCATGACGCTGCTTCGGCTTATGGCCGCGCTGCGGGAATATTACCCCAAACACTTTGAATTGGAGGCCATCACCATTGATCTTGGCTTCCCGGATATGGATTTTACCCCGGTGAAGGAATTGTGCGATGCGCTGAACATTCCCTATACCATTGTACCCACCCAGATCAAGACCATTATTTTCGATTACCGCAAGGAGAAGAACCCCTGCTCCATGTGTGCCAAAATGCGCCGGGGCGCTTTAAACGAGGTCATCAAGGCAAGAGGAATTTCCAAAATTGCCCTGGGTCATCACTATGATGATGCAGTGGAAACGTTTTTGATGAGCCTGCTCTATGAGAGCCGCATCAGTTGCTTCCAGCCTGTGACCAATCTGGACCGTACCGGGGTCATTCAAATCCGCCCCATGCTCTATATTGAAGAGCGGGATATCCGGGGCTTTGTGAAGCGAATGGAGTTGCCGGTTGTGGAAAATGACTGCCCCGCTGATAAGAATACAAAGCGGGAAGAGGTCAAGACTCTGATCAAGGACCTTTCAAAGCAGTATCCTAACCTGAAACACAATGTATTCGGGGCCATGCAGCGATATCCCCTGGCAGAGTGGGGCGTTATTCCCCATAAACGGGGAAAACAGGGAGAATAGGCAACAATTGATTGCGTTTTTTCGCTGCCTATGATATGCTAGAACTACGAATTCCTAATGAATCCGGAGGAGTAAAGTATGGAAATGAAAACACGCGATTCCTTTAGATCACGGTGGGGCTTTATTTTGGCCTGTATCGGCTCCGCTGTTGGTATGGGTAACATCTGGATGTTCCCCACCAGAGTCAGCCTCTATGGCGGCGGCTCCTTTATCATTCCTTATTTCATCTTTGTTGTTCTGATTGGTTCCACCGGTGTCATCGGTGAGATGAGCTTCGGTCGTGCTACCCGTTCCGGACCCATCGGCAGCTTTGGCACTGCCTGTGAGACCAAGGGCAAGAGGAAGCTGGGCGAGGCCATTGGCTTGATCCCCACGCTGGGCTCTCTGGCTCTCGCCATTGGTTACACGGTGGTCATGGGCTGGATCCTGAAATATACCGTAGGCGCATTTACCGGCTCTACGCTGGCTCCTGCGGATGTGGACGGCTTCGGCGCTGCCTTTGGCGGCATGGCCTCTTCCTTTGGCAATAACGCATGGCAGATTGCTGCACTGGTGATTGCTGTCATCATTTTGATGTTTGGCGTGGGACAGGGCATTGAAAAGGCAAATAAAATTATGATGCCGCTGTTCTTCTTCCTGTTTGTGGCTCTTGGTATCTATATTGCCTTCCAGCCTGGTGCCGTGGACGGATATAAATACATCTTCCGTGTGGACCCTGAGGCGCTGAAGGATCCCATGACCTGGATCTATGCCCTAGGTCAGGCATTCTTCTCCCTGTCCATTGCAGGCAATGGAACCCTGATTTATGGTTCCTATCTCTCCGACGATGAAGATATCCCAAAATCCGCAAGAAATGTGGCCTTCTTCGACACCCTGGCAGCGGTTTTGGCAGCCTTCGTCATCATTCCCGCCATGGCAACCGCCGGCAGCCAGTTGGATCAGGGTGGCCCCGGCCTCCTGTTCATCTTCCTGCCTAACCTGTTTAAGTCCATGCCCGGCGGCACTTTGTTTGCCATTTTGTTCTTTGTTGCGGTGCTGTTTGCAGGTCTTACTTCCCTTATTAACCTTTATGAGGCGCCCATTGCAACCCTGCAGGAGCGGTTTCATCTGAGCCGTATTCCCGCCTGTGCTATCATTGGCATTGTGGGCATGGCTATCTCTCTGGGGATTCAGGGCATTGTCTCCGACTGGATGGATGTTGTATCCATTTACATCTGCCCCCTGGGTGCAGGCCTTGCGGGAATTATGTTCTTCTGGGTGCTGGGCAAAAAGTTTGTGGAAACGGCTGTCAACAAGGGCCGGGAGAAGCCCATCGGCAATTGGTTCTTCCCTCTGTGCAAATATGTATTCTGCGGTGTTGCCGTTCTGGTGCTGATCGTGGGCGCTGCTGTGGGCGGTATTGGATAAGTACATATGAATTTTTGCTGACCGAAACATGTCGTTTCGGTCAGTTTTTCGTTGCCTTGTGAATTCGGATACATTATAATTACAACATCTGAACCCTGTGGGGAAGGAGATTGTTCCGATGAAGAAAAAATTGGGAATTAAATTCTGGATCGCCCTGGTGATTTTTGGCCTGGTAGGTCAGGTGGCCTGGGTGGTGGAAAACATGTACTTCAACGTGTTTATCTACAAGATGTTCAATGCTTCGGCGGCGGATATTTCAAACATGGTCAGCGCCAGTGCGGTGGCGGCGGCTGTGACCACCATTCTAATGGGTGCCTTTTCCGACCGCATCGGCAAGCGTAAGCGGCTGATCTGTGGGGGCTATATTGTCTGGGGCGTCAGCATCCTGGCCTTTACACTGATCGATATGGATATTCTTACCCCCATTGCAGGCTCCAAGGCGGCAGCGGCCTCCCTGGGCGTTTCGCTGGTCATTATTATGGACTGTGTTATGACATTTTTCGGCTCCACTGCCAATGATGCCAGCTTTAATGCCTGGATGACAGACTGGGGCGATGATGATAACCGGGGCAAGATCGAGGGTATCAATTCTATGATGCCCCTGGTGGCAATTTTGGTGGTATTCGGCGGCTTTATGGCCTTTGATCTGGATAAGCCCGACAGTTGGACACTGATTTTCACCATCATCGGCTTGCTGACCCTGGTGATCGGCATTATCGGTATATTCCTGATCTCCGATAAGCCGGGAATCACGCCCCAGAAGTCACCGGGATATCTTTCCACCGTGGTGTATTCCTTCCGTCCCTCTGTGATGAAGGAAAATAAGCTTCTGTATGCCGTGTTGGGTGCCTTTGCGGTGTTCGGTATCTCCATTCAGATTTTCATGCCCTATCTGATCCTTTATTACGAGAAGACTTTGGGTATGACGGACTATGTCATTATCATGGCCCCCGCAATCCTGATAGCCTCTGTGGTGACGGCACTTTATGGAAAGCTCTATGATATGCTGGGCTTTAAAAGCTCCGTGATCCCCAGTATTCTCATGCTGATGCTGGGCTATGTGCTGCTGTATTTTGGCGTAAACAAGCTGCCTGTGTTTATTGGCTCGCTGCTTATGATGAGCGGATATCTCACCGGTATGGCGGTGTTTGGTGCCATGATCCGCAGCCGAATCCCGGATGGAAAGTCTGGTCAGTTCCAGGGCGTTCGTATCATTGGACAGGTGCTGATTCCCGGTATCATTGGGCCTATGATCGGCGCGGCAGTGCTGAAAAATGCTGAAACCATTGTGAACAGCGATGGTACTACATCCTTCCTGCCCAATAAAAACATCTTTCTGGCGGCGTTTCTTGCAGCCGTGGTGCTTTTGGTGGTGCTGGGACTGATCTTCCGTATGATCCGCAGGGGAACCAATCGTCTTACCACCCAGTCCGGTGAAACGCTGGGTAATAAGGAAGAAGTCTGGACGGAGTATCCCCGGCCTCAGATGAAGCGGGAAAGTTTCCACAGCTTAAACGGCATGTGGAAACTAAACGGCGAGGATATACGGATTCCCTTTCCGCCGCAGTCGGAGCTTTCCGGCTATCAGGGGAAAATCGGGACGGAGCTGATTTACGAAAAGAACTTTGTAGCTCAGGATATGTCCCAGGGGAAACGAACCATACTGCATTTTGGGGCCGTGGATCAGATTGCCAAGGTTTCTTTGAACGGTAAGGTTCTGGGGACCCATGAGGGCGGCTATCTTCCCTTTGCGTTTGACGTAACTGAGATCATCTGGGCAGGGGAGAACAGCCTTGTGGTAGAGGCTGTCGATGCACTGGATGTGATGTATCCCCACGGAAAGCAGACCAACAAGCGGGGGGGCATGTGGTATACCCCTGTCAGTGGCATCTGGGGCAGCGTGTGGCTGGAAGAGGTGCCGGAAAATTACATCGAAAAGATTATAATTACGCCGGACTTGAAGGGTATTCGCTTGGAAATCATGGTTTGCGGCATACCGCAAGCAATCACCGCTGAGATCAAAATGCCGGATGGAAAAACGTCGGTTTTTGCCGACATTGGAACGAATGCCTATCTCCCTGTGGAGGATACTGTGCTATGGTCCCCGGATGATCCCCATCTGTATCCAATCACCATCACCATGGGAGAGGATAAAGTGGAGAGCTACTTCGCTCTGAGAACGGTAGAAATTCAGGGGAAAAAGGTGCTGTTAAACGGAAGGCCTATTTTCCTAAACGGCGTTCTGGATCAGGGCTATTTCCCGGATGGTATTTTCCTGCCTGCAAATGAAGCCGAATTTGAACAGGACGTACTGCGGATGAAGGAACTGGGCATCAACATGCTGCGGAAGCACATCAAGATCGAACCGGAGTGTTTCTATTATTACTGCGACAAGCACGGTATGCTGGTAATGCAGGATATGGTGAACAGCGGAAAGTATTCGTTTATGCGGGATACTGCCATGCCCACCATCGGTATGCTGAAATCTGACGATACCAAGCGGAAGGTACCCGGAAAGCAGAAGGATTTTTTCGAAAGTCATATGCTGGGCACGCTGGATCTGCTGTATAATCATCCCTCCGTGATCTCCTATACTATTTTTAATGAGGGCTGGGGTCAATTCGAGGCAGATCGGATGTACGGCGTTGCAAAGAGCTATGATCCGACCAGAATTTATGACGCCACCTCCGGCTGGTTCCACCAGAAGGAGAGTGATTTCGACAGTATCCACAACTATTTCGGTGATTCCGAGGTGACGGAAGGGGATAGACCCATCCTGATCTCTGAGTTTGGCGGATATTCCTATGAAGTTCCGGGACACAGCTTTGCCAAATATGCCAGCTATGGCTATGGTGCCTGCAAGTCCTCTCAGGAACTGACGGAGCGGGTGGAGAGCCGCTATCGGGAGCTGATCCTTCGCAATATCCCCAAGGGCGTCTGCGGCTGTGTATATACCCAGGTCTCCGATGTGGAGGACGAGGTCAACGGGTTTTATACCTATGATCGTAAGGTCTGTAAGG
>CAZEPQ010000124.1:0-5631 GCA_964514175.1 uncultured Oscillospiraceae bacterium | reverse complement strand
GGCGACTTCGGGACTTTCACCCTAGAGAACGGGGGCTCACCGGGCGCAGGGAAAAAAGCGCCGCAGCTTCCTGAAGGGTGCGGCGCTTGAGTTGCTTGTTGGCCGAATTGTGCAGGTCCGGCACTTGAAGGGAAAATGTAAAGGAGAAAGTATATAAAAAAGATGAGAAATTGAATTTAGTGAGTAGTTAACTGTGTTTGGGAATCCCTCCTGACTTGGGGAACCGGAGCCGTCTAGCTATCCGAGGATCTTTCCTCGACGATCGGTGTTTCCGTGTTCCTTCCTTGTGGTTATAGAATACAGGGGGATTATGAACATGGAATGAACATAGATTAAAAAGAATTTTAATATTGACGTAAATTAGAGTTCCTCTAATGCCTGAGGATTACTGAGAATGATAGTTCCGTATCCTGTTTGCAAATAGCCTTTTTTCACGAAATTGCTCAAAATACGGCTGACGGTGACACGGCTGACCCCCAGGGCGGAGGCCAGTTCCTCGTGGGTCACATGAATCTCGGTCTTGGCGTCTGGGTGATTTCGCAGCAGGGTAGCCAGCCGCTTGTCCGCTGTCTGAAAGCTCATGGTGTCCACATGTCCGCTGAGCAGTCGGACGGTACGGGCTAGGTAGGTGATCATGGCGGAGGCTAAATGGGGCAGCTCTTGGAATAGCTGGTCTACTGCTTCGTGATTGAGGCAGACGATGCGGCAGTCCGTGGCGGCGATGGCGGTGGAAACTCGGGGCATGCCGTCAAAGAAGGAGGCCTCTCCGAAGATGCTGCCTGCCTGATAGGTGGTCAGCAGCTTTTCCTCGCCCTGATCCGACAGGATCCCGGTGCGGACGGTTCCTTCTTTGAGACAGTAGAGATTGCTGGGCTCCTGGCCCTGCATATAAATGATCTGGCCCTTCCGATATGTAACGGGCTGTCCGGCGGAGAAAAACGGCTGAAACAATTCTGACGGCAAACCGGATAAAGGCGAAGAAAAGCTGTCGTAGTTCATAACATGATCCTTTCAGGGAAATCCGTGGTCAATGATTCTGTAGACGATTGTAGCACATATCTCAAAAAAAATCTATTTTCTCCGTAACTGGATTAAATTTCCGGTTTTTTGAGGTGCAATGTCTTGCGGTTTTGTTATACTTGTGCTATAATAACCTGTGTTTTGTCTGAAATTGAGGATTTATGTCATCCTTGGCATATTATTAGGAAGTGTGTAAATGAAAAACGTGACTCGAATGGATATAAAACACATACAGAGAGTTTTGGCAGTGTTGTGCATGGACTTTCTTTGTGTGATTGGTTCCTTCTTCTGTGCGCTGTGGCTCCGCTATGAGTTCTCTTACAGTGCGATCCCTGCGGAGTATATAGGCTTTTTTATCCGAATGGCTTTGCCCTGGGCGCTGATTTCTGTGCTGGCATTCTGGGCGTTCGGTTTGTACAGAAGTATCTGGATATTTGTCAGCATTGATGAATTGTTCCGCATTGTGATGGCCTATGGCTTCTTAGCATTGTGCTGTATCGGTTTGATTTTCCTGGCCCCTGTTCGCATGCCGAGTTCTTTTTACCTTGTGGGGCTTGTGTTTAGCTTTATCTGCACCACCGGAATTAGGTTTTCCTACCGTTTCCTGCGGCAGTTTCTGACGAGCTTACAAAACCGTCAGGCCGGAGGTACCACGAAAAACGTGATGATTATTGGTGCGGGTGAGGCCGGAAGAGCGCTGATTCGAGAGTTTGCCACGAACAGAAAACTGCCGTACAAGGTTGTATGCATCATTGACGATAATCCAAGTAAGTGGTCCAGACTTTTAGATGGAATTCCGATTGTAGGCGGGAGAGATGTGATTCCGGAGGCCGTAAAGAAGTACAAGGTTTCAAAAATCGTCTACGCAATTCCCACCAGCTCCGGAAAAACGAAAAAAGAGATTCTGGATATCTGCGGATCTACGGGCTGTGAGATTCAGGTTGTGCCCGGTATCTATCAGTTGGTAAACGGAGAGGTACAGATTGGCTCCCTTCGCAATGTGGAGGTTCAGGATCTGCTGGGCCGGGATCCCATAAGCGTTAATTTGGAGGAAATCTGCGAGTATATTACCGGTAAGCGCATACTGGTTACCGGTGGGGGTGGATCCATTGGCTCTGAGCTTTGCCGCCAGATTGCAAAACATAATCCGGAGCAGCTTATTATCTTCGATATTTATGAGAACAATGCCTACGATATCCAGATGGAGCTGAATCGGAGTTATCCCTATCTGAATTTGGAGGTGCTCATTGGATCTGTTCGGAATATGGCCCGACTGGAGCGGATTTTCGAAGCCTTCCGCCCGGAGATTGTATTTCATGCGGCTGCCCATAAGCATGTCCCACTGATGGAGGACAGTCCCAATGAAGCCATTAAGAATAATGTATTTGGTACCTATAAGGTGGCCCAAGTTGCCGCAAAATATAACACCGATAAGTTCGTCTTGATTTCCACAGACAAGGCGGTAAACCCCACCAATATTATGGGAGCAGCCAAGCGCCTGTGTGAAATGGTGGTCCAGATGATGGATCGACGGAGTAAAACGGAGTTTGTCGCGGTTCGCTTTGGCAATGTGTTGGGAAGTAACGGCAGTGTTATCCCCCTGTTCAAGAGGCAGATCGCCGAGGGCGGTCCTGTCACAGTGACCCACCCGGAGATTACCCGATTCTTTATGACCATTCCAGAGGCTGTTTCTCTGGTGCTGCAGGCCGGCGTTTATGCCAAGGGCGGCGAGATTTTCGTGCTGGATATGGGCCAGCCTGTTAAGATCGACGATATGGCCAGAAATCTGATTCGTCTGTCTGGCTATGAACCGGATGTAGATATTAAGGTGGTATATACCGGCCTGCGTCCCGGTGAAAAGCTTTACGAGGAACTGCTGATGTCTGAAGAAGGCCTTCAGAATACTGAGAACGAGCTGATCCATATTGGTAAGCCCATCGTCATGGATGATGATCGCTTCCTGGAGCAGCTTGAGCAGTTGGAACAGGCCTGCGAGGGCGAAAGTTCGAAGATTAAAGAACTGGTCGCGGAGATCGTCCCGACGTATAAGCAGAGTCCGAAGATCTGAGGTGCCTTTTGAGATGTCCGAAAGGGATTGAAGATTTGTCCCCTGTGTCGAGACGTTTGGTTAGACTCGGCATAGGGGGCTGTGGCTTTTTAGTGTATTTGTATGTGATTCTCTCGCGCATTCGAGAGGTTGAATCTTCCTGAAGAGAAAGGAGAGTAGGCGCTCCTCCAGGCAATGAAGTTGCAGGTGCCTGCGCCGATTATATGAAAATGAGCAGAAGAATTCCAGGAATAATTATTTCAGGGGTGCTTTTGATTGCAGTAGTATTGTTTATGGCGCTACTGATTAAGACAAAGCTGATCCCAGTAAAATTTCTGGTTTTAGCGGGCGTTGTCTTTTTGCTGTTTGTATTGGGCGTGGCCTTTTTTACCCGAGATTCCAGACGAATTGGCGGCCTGATTTTTGGCACTGTGATGACAGCGGTTATACTTATTATCGTTACGTTTGCAACCGGTTATATTGTTAAGGGCGTAAATACCCTGAGTCAGATTACTGAAACCACGGTGGAACTGGCCGATGTGGGCATTTATGTAAGTGCCGAGGACGAAGCAACCGCCATCTCGGATACATCCGGATATACCTTCGGCATTATGGACGTGCTGGATCGGGATAATACGGATAAGGCCATTGCGGATATCGAAGAGACTTTGGGTTCCGGTCTCAATGTGATCGAATACGCAGGTCTGGCAGAACTGGCAGATAGTCTGCTTGTGACAGGTGAGACCAATGCAATTATTATGAACAGTGCCTACCTTGAATTGTTCTCGGACATGGAAGGTTATGAGAATGTTTCCTCCCAGTTGAAAGAAGTACATGTTCAGCAGGTGGAAAATGTAATTGAACGTGTTGTGGAGAAACAGGAGACCGAGAAGAAGCACTGGTGGCAGATCTTTACGAAGGATGACGAGGAAGATGTGGCTGAAGGGGAAGATACGGCTGCAAAGACGAGTACAGATGTGTTTTCTATGTATATCAGCGGCATCGACTCCCGCAGTGGTCTCATTGCGAAGAGCCGCAGTGACGTAAATATTATTGCCACTGTCAATGCGGATACCCATCAAATTCTGCTGGTGTCTACGCCGAGAGACTTCTATGTGCCTCTGTCGATCTCCAATGGTGTGCCGGATAAACTGACCCATGCGGGTATCTATGGTATTGATGTCAGCATGGGCACCCTGGAGATGCTCTACGAGACAGAGATTGATTACTACTTTAGAGTAAACTTTAGTGGCTTTGAACGCATTATAAATGAACTTGGAGGCATCACTGTAAATTCTGAGTATTCCTTCAGCAGTGGTGGGTATTACTTCTCCGCAGGTGAGAACTATCTGGACGGCGCGGCAGCCCTGGTCTTCTCCCGTGAAAGATATGCCTTTGCGTCCGGAGACCGTCAGCGCGGCAGAAACCAGATGGCGGTTATCAAGGGTGTGATCCAGAAAGCCATGAGCCCCACACTCCTGACGAACTATACCAGCATTATGGAAAGCGTTTCCGGCAGCTTCGAGACCAGCGTTCCTTACGATGTTCTGGCGAAATTGGTTCGAAATCAGTTGAGCAATGGCGGGGAATGGAATATTGTCAGCTACAGTGTGGACGGCACCGGTGCCAGTAAGAAGCCCTATTCTCTGAGTACCAATGCCTATGTTATGGTTCCTGACTACAGCACGGTAGAAACTGCCATTGCTATGATGAATCAGGTCAAGGCGGGAGAGATTCTTACATCGAACTGAGCTTGATTTGTTAAAACGGAACTAGAATTCCAGAGGTAGTATAAACGCCCTATGACCAGTGCCATAGGGCGTTTCCTCTTCGGAAGAAAGAAAATCAAAAATGAAGAATGTAACATATGTTACATTCTTCCGGCAAAGCCTATGTCATAATAAAGAAAAAATCAAATTGGAGGGATTCGTATGGGCATGACCATGACCCAGAAAATTCTTGCGGCACATGCGGGCAAGGAATCCGTAGTTGCCGGTGAACTCATCGAGGCAAAATTGGACCTGGTGCTGGGCAACGACGTGACCACCCCTGTTGCCATTACAGAGTTTGAAAACGCAGGTTTCACTAAGGTCTTTGATAAGGACAAGATCGCCATCGTCCTTGACCACTTTACGCCATGTAAGGATATCAACGCGGCCAAGCTCTCCGCCCAGGCCAGAGCCTTCGCCCGAAAGCACAACATCACCAACTTCTTTGATGTGGGTACCATGGGCATTGAGCATGCGCTGCTGCCGGAAAAGGGCCTGATTGCGGCAGGTGAGTGCTGCATCGGCGCCGACTCCCACACCTGTACCTATGGCGCCCTGGGCGCATTCTCCACCGGTATCGGCTCCACCGACATGTGTGCCGGTATGGCTTCCGGTGTGGCTTGGTTCAAGGTGCCTTCCGCCATTCAGTTCTATCTCACCGGGGAACTCCAGCCCTGGGTTTCCGGCAAGGACGTGATCCTGCATATCATCGGCATGATCGGTGTGGACGGAGCGCTGTATAAGTCCATGGAGTTTGCCGGTCCCGGTGTGGCATCCCTTTCCATGGATGACCGC
>CAZEPQ010000123.1:846-5650 GCA_964514175.1 uncultured Oscillospiraceae bacterium | reverse complement strand
GCGATCTCAAGATCCATCCGCTTCATCTCGTCCAGATAAGCAAGATACTGCTCCAGGATCACAGATATCTGAATGTCTCTGATTTCGATTTTATTCTTACTGAGCAGCAGCAAAATCACGTCAAGAGGCCCGGTAAAATCCTCCGGCTCAGAATCTTTTGACTTCACCACATGGCTCAGGTGGTAAGTGGGTTCGATCATATATGACTCCTTATCCAAAAATATGTTGCAGGAGATAGAAAGGGAATGCGGCAACGGTGGAAAGTCCGTTCAAAATGGCGCTTCGGCAGAATGTCAGCGGGGTATCCAGAATGCCCACATAGAGAACCACCATCATAACCAGGAATCCATAGCGCTCATACCGCAGGATCTTATAATAAACCTTTTGAGGAAGAAGGGCGTTGAGCACCTTGCTTCCATCCAGAGGCGGAATGGGAATGACATTGAAAACCGCCAGACCAACACTCAAGACCGCCACATATTCGCAAAACAGGATCAAAAAATCCGCAATCGCACTGCCGGTGCGATAATAAATATACAGTACCACAGCCCGCACAAGGAGGGCAAGAAAGGCCAGAATGATATTGGAAACGGGCCCAGCCGCCGCGGTAATTGCCATGTCCCGGACGGGATGCTTAAAGTTCCGCATATCCACAGGAACCGCCTTGGCCCAGCCGAACTTAAAGACAGCCATCATCACAAGTCCCCAAATGTCGATGTGTTTCAGCGGATTAAAGGTCAGCCTTCCCGCATTTTTTGCCGTGGGATCTCCCAGCTTCATAGCCACAAAGCCATGGCTCACCTCGTGGAACATGATGCACAGGATACTTGCCAGCACCACCACGCCGTAATCATATACAATACTAAAATCAAGCTGTGCAAGCCACTGCGAAAATCCGTTCATAGGCTACTCCTTTCTCTATTAGATTAGTATAGCATTATTCATAAAAAATAGCAAGAAAATACCGCCGCAGATTTGCGGCGGTATTCTATCATTCAAACATGATTCCCTCTGCAAAAAATCCATGCATGTCATAAACCAACATTATGAATATCCTCGCCTCGGGCGGCAGCCTCGATGAAGCCCACCAGTTTATCCCGGTTTGTTCCCTTCTCTGCGGAGAACGGCAGCAGGATGGTGTCCTCACTGAGGGAAAGATCCTCCCGAATGACTGCCATATTGGGCTCGATCTGGCTCTTTTTCAGTTTATCCAGCTTATTTGCAACCACCACGAAGGGGCAGCCGGTCTGCTGGAACCAGGTGGCCATGGTAATGTCATTCTGAGTAGGCGCATGGCGGGCGTCAACAATGAGGATGCCCAGAGTGATGAGATCACCGGCGGCAAAATAGTCCTCCATGAGCCGGCCCCAGCGTTCCTTCTCGCTTTTAGAAACCTTTGCGTATCCATATCCGGGTAGATCCACCAGATAGGCGGTTTCATCCACCAGGAAATAGTTGATATGAATGGTCTTTCCAGGTGAAGCACCTACATAGGCAAAATTCTTCCGCATCAAAACCCGGTTGATCACAGAGGATTTACCCACATTACTCTTTCCCGCGAAGGCGATCTGTGGGAGACCATTCCGGGGAAACTGAGAGGGATTTGCGGCAGAAAGGGCGAAATTTACTTTATGAAAATTCATTTAAACCTCACTGTCTCATGGAAAGCTCCGTGGGCTTTGCCTCGGGAATGGGCAGCTCAAGGGCTTTCTTTTCAGGCTGTACTGCTTTGGAAAAATCCAGAGCGGTGGAGATCACCGTATCGGCGTCCTTCACAGAGATAAAGTTCAGGCGGGCACGAACGGTCTGATCGATCTCATCCAGATCCTTCACATTTTCCTCGGGAATAATTACGGTCTTAACGCCGTGACGCAGAGCCGCCATAGTCTTTTCCTTCAGTCCTCCGATGGCCATGACCCGACCACGGATGGAGATCTCACCGGTCATGGCAATATCCCGCCGCACAGGAGCCCCTGTGAGAGCGGACACCAGAGCCGTGCAGATGGTAATGCCGGCAGAGGGACCATCCTTAGGTACAGCCCCCTCTGGGAAGTGTACATGGATGTCCTTGGTCTTATAGAAGTCCGCAGGAATGTTGTAGCAGGAGGCCTTGGAGCGAATATAGGTCATTGCCGCATGGACGGATTCCTTCATCACATCTCCAAGGGAGCCGGTCATTTCCAATTTACCGCTACCATCCATCACCGCGACTTCCACTTCCAGCGTCACGCCGCCCACGGAAGTCCAAGCGAGGCCGGTGACAAGACCAACCTGATCCATTTCTTCCATCACATCCGGCAGATATTTTCTGGTTCCAAGGAACTCAGAAACCTTACCAGCGGTGACGGTGACACGCTTCGCGTTCTCATCGGTGGCAAATTTCAGCGCAGCCTTGCGGCAGAGTGTCGCGATCTCCCGCTGGAGATTACGGACACCGGATTCTCTGGTATAGCCGTCGATGATCTCACGCCATGCGTTATCATAAACGGATACCTGGCCCTTTTTCAGGCCCACCTTTTTCAGTTCCTTGGGCAGAAGATGCTGCTTTGCGATCATCAGCTTTTCTTCATCGGTATAGGAAGAAAGCTCAATGACCTCCATGCGGTCAAGGAGGGCCGCGGGAATGGTTGAGGTGGTATTGGCGGTGGTAATAAACAGCACCTTACTAAGGTCAAAGGGTACTTCCAGATAATTATCCCGAAAGGTCTTATTCTGCTCGCCGTCCAGCACCTCAAGCAGGGCCGACGAGGGGTCTCCACGGTAGTCCGTGCCAACCTTGTCGATCTCGTCCAGCAGCAGAACGCAGTTTTTGGAGCCTGCGGTCTTAACTCCGTTGATAATACGGCCAGGCATGGAACCGATGTAGGTTCTTCTATGACCACGAATTTCCGCCTCATCGTGGACACCGCCCAGAGAAATGCGAGCCATTTTACGGTTGAGGCACCGGGCAATGGAGGTGGCGATGGAGGTCTTACCCACACCGGGAGGACCTACCAAACAGATGATCTGCCCGGACATATCGGGGGCCAGCTTACGGACTGCCAGCAGCTCAAGCACACGCTTTTTCACAGTCTCCAAGCCGAAGTGATCCTCGTCTAAAATCTTTCTTGCTGCCTCAATATTGACGGTCTCTTCCGTCTCAACATTCCAGGGCAGTTCCAAGGCAATATCCAGGTAATTACGAATCACGGAAGCCTCAGAAGAGCCCACAGGCTGCTTTTCCAGCTTGCGAAGCTCCTTTAACAGCTTCTCCTCCGTCTCTTTTTCCAGGTTCAGCTTTAAAATTTTCTGCTCATACTCAAAGAACTCAGCGTCCTCATTCTCTTCACCCAGCTCTTCGTGGATCACCTTGAGCTGTTCCCGAAGGTAATAGTCCTTCTGGCTCTTATTCACGGCCGCCTGAACCTTTTCCGCAATATCTCCCTCGATCTTCATAATTTCAATCTCGGAATTGAGCACCTTCACAGCCAGCTCAAGACGCTTCACCGGGTGAAGCTGCTCCAGGCACCTCTGCTTATCGTCATAGCGGAAGCCACAGTACTGTCCCAGGAAATCGGCCACATAAGCAGGTTCATCGGAGGTCATCAGCTTCAGGAGATTCTCTGTGCTGCCCTTGGGCAGCAGATCGCTGTACACGCCGTAAAGCTGATAAGCCACCCGCAGCAATGCTTCCACCTTGGGCGCACTGGTACGGTAACGCTCATCCTCCAGCTTTTCGCAGATGCCTTCCAGATAGGGGCTCTCCTGGGTATACTCCGTCATTGCAACACGGCTGACGCCTTCCACCAACACCCTGGCAACATCACCGGGCATTTTCAAAATCTGACGGATATGTACCAACACACCAACCTCAAAAAGGTCGTCGGGACCGGGTTCATCCACGGAGACATCCTTCTGCATCAGCAGGATCATCTGCTGTTCCCCATTCATGGCAACATCCAATGCACGAATGGATTTTTCCCGACCAACGTCGAAGGAATAGATCATTCCGGGAAATACCGCCAGTCCCCGAAGGGCCATGACTGGCGTAATGACACCATAGGAAACTTTCATAGTCATGCTCCTTTCTCCAAAGGAATGGGAATTAAGTCAAGGAGGCTGACACAGACCGTTATGTCTGCGCCAGCCCCAGTAAATTCATTATCACTCAGCAATTCTTTCAGAAACACCCACCTTATGAATGGGCTGCCGGGGGTTATTCGGGTCACGCTGAACCAGAGGCGGTGCATGCTTGACAATGCAATCCTCTGTAACGGACACAGACTGAATGGTAGGATCAGAGGGAATCTCAAACATGATATCCGTCATGACCCCTTCCAGCACAGAGCGTAGGCCACGGGCACCCAGCTTGCGATCCAGGGCTGCCTGGGCAATGGCACCCAGAGCATCATCCTGGAACTCCAGGGCAACGCCGTCAAATTCCAGCAGCTTCTGATACTGTTTTACCAATGCATTCTTCGGCTCTGTAAGGATTCGCACCATGTCATCCTTGGTAAGACTCTGTAGGCTGGTGATAACGGGAAGCCGTCCCACCAGTTCAGGAATAATACCAAATTTCAGAATATCATGGGGCTGCACCTGAGAGAAGAGTTCACCCACGTCCTTATCCTTCTTGCTGCTCAGATCCCGACCAAAGCCAAGGCCGGAGGTATCGGTACGCTTTTCGATGATCTTATCTAGGCCATCAAAGGCGCCGCCGCAGATAAAGAGGATGTTGCTGGTGTCGATGGGAATAAACTCCTGCTGAGGATGCTTTCTGCCACCCTGGGGCGGCACATTTGCCACCGTCCCCTCGATGATCTTC
>CAZEPQ010000123.1:0-836 GCA_964514175.1 uncultured Oscillospiraceae bacterium | reverse complement strand
TACGCCTTCGCCGCTAACATCTCGGGTGATGGAGGTATTTTCGCTCTTGCGGGCAATCTTGTCGATCTCATCCACATAGATGATGCCCTTTTCGGCCCGTTCCACGTCGAAATCTGCCGCCTGAATGAGTCTGAGGAGAATGTTCTCCACATCCTCACCCACATAGCCGGCTTCCGTCAGGGTGGTGGCATCGGCAATGGCAAAGGGCACATCCAGAATCTTTGCCAAAGTCTGTGCAAAGAGGGTCTTGCCGCTGCCGGTGGGGCCAATGAGCAGAATGTTGCTCTTTTGCAGCTCAATATCGGAACTGTTTCCGTAGAAAAGCCGCTTGTAATGGTTGTATAC
Source organism: uncultured Oscillospiraceae bacterium (assembly GCA_964514175.1). Lineage (GTDB taxonomy): Bacteria > Bacillota > Clostridia > Oscillospirales > Oscillospiraceae > HGM13006. Next base: position 491 of record CAZEPQ010000123.1, on the reverse strand, counting down.
CGCCACAGCCAAGGAGATTTTTGCTTTCTCCTGACCCACGATATACTGATCCATGTACTCCTTAATGGCCTGAGGAGAAGGGATGGTCTCCGGCAGGTATTCCTCCGGGGATTCCTCAAACAGTTCATCTTCCAGGATGTCGTTGCACAGATCCACACACTCGTTGCAGATATACACACCGGGTCCGGCGATGAGCCGCTTTACCTCTCCCTGGGTCTTACCGCAGAAGGAGCACACATATTTCTGGTTATCTCTGGCCAATTCAAGTACTCCCTTCCAAAGATGAAATCATCTCTGATAGATGACCTTGTCGATAAGGCCGTATTCCACAGCTTCCTCGGCGGTCATAAAGTTATCGCGCTCGCAGTCAGCGGTGACAGTCTCCACATCCTTGCCGCAGTTGGCAGCCAGGATGGTGTTCATCCGCTTTTTGATGATCGCCAGCCGCTTCAGGTGAATGGCCATATCGGTGATCTGGCCCTGGGTACCGG
>CAZEPQ010000122.1:0-5730 GCA_964514175.1 uncultured Oscillospiraceae bacterium | reverse complement strand
CGCCGATGGCAACGGAGACACCGCCTGCGCCGAAGTCGTTGCAGCGCTTGATCATTCTGGTTACTTCCGGATCACGGAACAGACGCTGGATCTTGCGCTCTTCGGGGGCGTTGCCCTTCTGGACCTCTGCGGAGCAGGTTTCCAGGGACTGTGCGGTGTGGCTCTTGGAGGATCCGGTGGCACCGCCGCAGCCGTCACGGCCTGTGCGGCCGCCCAAAAGAATGATGCGGTCGCCGGGGGCAGGAACTTCACGGACCACATTGGAAGCGGGAGCGGCACCCACAACGGCGCCGATCTCCAGACGCTTTGCCAGATATCCGGGATGATAGAATTCATGTACCAGACCGGTAGAAAGGCCGATCTGGTTGCCGTAGGAGGAATAGCCTGCGGCGGCAGTGGTGGTAAGCTTCCGCTGGGGCAGCTTGCCGGGAATGGTTTCGGAGATGGGAACGGTGGGATCACCTGCGCCGGTGACACGCATGGCCTGATAGACATAGCTTCTGCCGGACAGGGGATCGCGGATGGCGCCGCCTACACAGGTGGCAGCTCCGCCGAAGGGCTCAATCTCCGTGGGATGGTTGTGGGTCTCGTTTTTGAACATCAGGAGCCAGTCCTCTGTCTCACCGTCCATGTCTGCATCCACATGCACAGAGCAGGCGTTGATCTCTTCGGACTCGTCCAGATTCTTGAGGATGCCCCGCTTTTTCAGGGTCTTGGCAGCCAGGGTGCCCATATCCATCAGGGTGATGGGACGGGTCTTGGCCTTGTCACCATATACCTCTTCACGGCAGGACAGGTACAGCTCATAAGCGGCCTGAACGTCTTTGTCCAGGATCTCAGAGGAATCAATGTGGGTGGAGAAGGTGGTATGACGGCAGTGATCAGACCAGTATGTATCCACCACCTTCAGCTCGGTGATGGTGGGGTCACGGTGGGCCTCGTTGATGAAATAATCCTGGAAGAAGCTCAGGTCATCCAGATCCATGGCAAGGCCGTATTTGTCGAGAATGGGGGAAAGCTGATCCTTTGGAGTGGTGATAAACCCGGTGAGGGTCTCTACCTCTGTGGGGATGGCGTAGTTCTGCTGTAGGCTCAGGGGCTTTTCCAGACTGGCTTCCCGGGTCTCCACAGGGTTGATGACATAGCCCTTGATCTTGTTGAGATCTTCCTCGGAAAGCTTGCCGTACAGAGCGTAGACCTTTGCGGCAGAAATCAGGGGACGCTCACCGCAGGTGAGGATGCCGATGCACTGGGCGCAGGAGTCTGCCCGCTGGTCAAACTGACCGGGAAGGGCCTCCACGGCGAACACAGTGGCATCGCCAAGCTCCGGTAGGGTTTCGTCGTAGCAGTCGTCCACCATGGGTTCGGAAAAGACCGTTGCTCTGGCCTTTTCGTAGACCTCCTGGGTAAGACCCTGGGCATCATAACGGCAGAGGATACGAAGCTCCTCCAGGCCGGTAATGCCCAACTGCTCTTTCAGATCGCGCAGTAAGCTGCCTGCTTCCACCTGGAAGCCCTTGCGCTTTTCTGTGTAGCAGCGATAGACTTGATTCATGAAAATAACCTCCATTTTTCTCGTCCTTAGTTGTTTACAGTAACATTGGTAATTCCATAAAAGAGATTGCCCGGGGCAGGATTCAGCCCCGTAAACACACCGCGTGTGGTAAAGACTGCATTGTTCTGGAACAGCACCGGGCACAAATAGGCCTTGTCCATGATGTATTCATAAAGGTCATAGCGGTTGCCGCTGTTTTCCAGAGCGTTGTAATATAGGGTACGCAGGGTGGCATCCTCCGGGACATTGCTGTAGTTGAGCTTATTGCCCGGATAAAGGATGGAACGCAGGTCAAAATCAGGGGTCAAGGACACATCCACATAATAAAGGTCCCACTCTTCTTTGAGATTATTTATGGTATAGATAAATGTGGAATATTCCAGCTCTGTGACGGTGACGGAAAAGCCCACCTCTGCAAGGTTTTCCGCTACGATTTCGGCGGCTTCAGAGCGGTAAGCGCTTCCGGACATGACCAGCATGGTAATGCGGTTATATGCAATTCCGTCATCCTGGGTCTCAGCTTCTGCGTTTTCCTCAGCAGTTTGCGCTTCGGTCTCAGAATCCGGGGTTGTTTCTTCCCCATCGGCAGAGGTTTCTGCTTCTTCTGCGTAGTCATCGGTGTCATAGTCCTCATCGTATATCGCACCGGTCACAACAGGGTGATCCTCCGGCAGATAGAAGGAGGAAGAGGCCATCAATTCGGAAAGGGCGGTATCACGGTCATAGGTATAGTTCCGGGCCAACGTATCATCATACAGACTGCTGGAAGGGGAAAGGGGAAGCACGGCGGCATCGGCGTAGTTACGGTAGACGGTTTCGGCGATTTCCGTGCGGTCAATGGCCTTCAGCACAGCGGAGCGGACAGCGTTATCCTGGAAAACACCTGCCGAGTGATTAAAACCGATATACTGCATGACAGTACCGGAGCTGTTCCACAGCTCATAGTCGCAATGATAGGTGGCGGCAGAGGAGGACAGGGGATCATTATAAACCAGATGCACCGCATCAATTTCAAAGTTATCCCGTGTATCCTCTGCGGACAAACTGGAGTAGAGAGAAACGGTGGTAACGGGTAAGTTCTCGGAGCCTTGCCACCAGTTCTTATTGGCAGTCAGGTTGGTGGTGCCGTTTCGTATATAGGGGCCGGTGCCCAATGCGTTGGAGGTGGCGCTGTATGCAGGGACAATGGGGAAATCCAGCATACAGGGAAGCTGATCGTTGGGATTTGCCATATAGATGTTCAGGGTTTTGGTTCCGGTGACTTCGTAGTAGCTGATATCCCGGAAACGGGCATCGTAGAGATCAGAATCCTGCGCTTTGTCCAAAGAATACTTGACATCGTCCGCAGTGACGGTTTTTCCGTCGGAAAAGCTGGCGTCCCGGATGGTCAGGGTGTACTGAAGACCATCATCGCTGACGGTATACTCGCTGCAAAGTACAGGCTCTGCTTCAAAGGACGCGTTCATGGTGAACAATCCCTCATAGATCAGATCCATAACCGCATGATTTTCCATACTGAGGCAATTATAGGGGTCCCAGCCGTAGGAACTGTTAAAGGGCAGGGCAAAGGTGCCTATTCCCGTGGTTTGTATGGTGACAATTTCGGCGGTGCTGGTTTCTGGGATGCTGCCGAATTCAGAGGTGTTTCCGGTTTCCTGAGTAACGGCAGTTTCCTTTCCGCATCCTGCCAGCAGGGTGAGGCTCAGCAGGAGACAAAGCAGTCTCTTGACTGCGGCGGGCTTCATGCCTTTTCTCCCGCCACGATGACAGCGCCAATGGAACCGCGCTGATCCTTGTGCTTTCTGTGGGACCAGAAGGTTTCCGGGTCACAGCAGGTGCAAAGGGGAATTACGTCGATATTCTCCGGTAGCACACCGGCCTTTTTAAGAAACAGGCTGTTGAGATATTTCAGGTCAACGTGATATTTTTCACCGTTTTTTGTGATGGCGGGAAGGGCCTCATCACCCAGGGCCGCAATCATGGCATTGGGCACATCGCTGTCGGTTTCAAAGCAGCATTTACTGATGCAGGGGCCCAGGGCGGCACGAATGTTTTTCGGGTCACAACCAAACTTCTCTGCCATTTCCAGGGCGGTTTTTCCCGCAATGCCCATGGCGGTGCCCCGCCAGCCAGCATGGCAAGCGCCTACCGCACCTGTGACAGGGTCCTCCAGCAGCACCGTTCCACAGTCTGCGGAAAACACAAACAGGGCCGTGCCGGGTTCGTTGGTGATCAGGCCGTCGGCCTCGTAGTCGGTTCTGGTAAACAGACCTTTGCCCCAGTCCTGGGGGGTGACGTTGCGAATGTCATCCCGGTGGACCTGTACAGTGAAAACTGTCTTTTTGGGATCAAATCCAATGGCTTCACTAAGAATCCGATAGTTTTCCTGAATATTTTCTTCGGTATCGCCCCGGCGAAGCCCCAGGTTCATGGAACTGAGATAGCCGGTACTGACGCCGCCAAAACGGGTGGTAAACCCGTGATGGCTGGCGAGCATATCACTTTGGTAGCAGAGAAGGCTGTCTCTGCGGAGTTCATGAAAGCTCATAGATCCTCCTCAGGATTCAGTGTTCTTGCCTGCCGACATGTCCTTGTCCAGGCAGCAGTTCTTATACTTCTTGCCGCTGCCGCAGGGGCAGGGGTCATTACGGCCCACTTTGACCTTTTTCTTCATGGGCTCTTTTTTCACGGATTTATCGGTGCCTGCGCCGGCAGCGGTGACCTTTGCCACCTTTTCACGCTTCAGAGTTTCATTCTTCTGAATACGGAACAGGAACAGACGGCGGGTGGTTTCCTCCTGGATGGCACGGTTCATGGCCACGAACATGTCATAGCCTTCACGCTTGTATTCCACCAGGGGATCATTTTGACCATAGGCACGAAGACCGATACCCTGACGCAGATCACTCATGGCGTCGATCTGATCCATCCAGTATTCGTCCACCACCCGAAGGGTGATGACACGCTCGGCCTCACGCATAAGTGGGGCGGTATAGGCCACTTCCTTGGCGGCATAGACCCGGTCGGAAAGCTCCATGACCGTATCCAGCAGGGAGTCGGGGGTGATGGTGGAAAGCTCATCATCTGTGGGATTGTATGCACCCTTGGGGAAGTAAAGGCCCTCCATGGTTTTGAGGATTTGATCCAGCTCGTCCCGGCTTTCCAGGTAATCCCGTTCTCCGGTGACGGACAGAATCTCGTCCCTAAATACGTTTTTACGCATGGCCCGCAGGCTGTCCTGGAGGTCCTCACCGTCCAGCACCTTCTGGCGCTGTTCGTAGATGACCTTACGCTGGGTGTTCATAACGTCGTCGTATTCCAGCACATTTTTACGGGCCTGGAAGTTGATACCTTCCTTCTTCTTCTGGGCGTTTTCAATGGCTCCGGAGAGAATTTTCTGGTCGATGGGAGTGTCTTCATCCAGTCCCAACTTGTCCATCATCAGGCTGACACGGTCTGTGCCAAACAGACGCATCAGATCATCCTCCAGAGAGATATAGAACCGGGTCTCACCGGGATCGCCCTGACGACCGGAACGGCCACGGAGCTGATTGTCGATACGGCGGGATTCATGGCGCTCTGTGCCGATGACGAAGAGGCCGCCGGCTGCACGGACCTGCTCTGCCTCCTGGGAGGTGATGGCGGAATACTGCTTGTAAAGCTGGGTATAGGCAGCACGGGCGGCAAGAATTTCCTGGTCGTCTGTGTCAGCATAGGAGGTGGACTCTATAATGAGTTCTTCCTCCATGCCCTGCTTCCGCAGGTCGTTCTTTGCCATAAATTCCGGGTTGCCGCCCAGCATAATGTCGGTACCACGGCCTGCCATGTTGGTGGCGATGGTGACGGTGCCCAGCTTACCTGCCTGCGCAACGATCTCTGCCTCGCGGTCGTGATACTTGGCGTTCAGGACGGTGTGCTTGATGCCGTTACGGGAGAGCTTTTTGGACAGCTCCTCGGACTTTTCCACCGAGACGGTACCCACCAAAACGGGCTGGCCCTTTTCGTGGCACTCGATGATCTGGCGCAGGATGGCGTCGTACTTGCCCTTGACGTTCTTGTACACCACGTCGGTGTGATCGCGGCGGATCATGGGCATATTGGTGGGGATCTCCACAACGTCCAGGTTGTAGATCTCGCGGAATTCCTCTTCCTCGGTCATCGCCGTACCGGTCATA
>CAZEPQ010000121.1:0-5777 GCA_964514175.1 uncultured Oscillospiraceae bacterium | reverse complement strand
GAAGTACTTCACCAAGGGCATGATGGTCGGTTCTCTGAAGGGCTAATCCTCTTCTACATAACCGCAGAAGAATCTGTTGGATTCATGGGTGCGCCGCATAAGCGGCGCACCTTTTTGGCGTTTGTTCATAAATATTTCAAGATATTGTGCTACACTCATCAGGTTGTGCCACTGGGAAATATCTTGTGCCCCCGGTGACACCATTCGCCCAAAATATCCTTGCAATTGCATGGGGTGTGAAGTATACTTATTCTAAGCGGGCTTTGCTCGATATTTTGAAGCTTTGGAGGTACGTCCATGGAATTTCAGCATAAATCAGTACTCCTGGAGGAGTGCATAGAGGGGCTAAATATTCGCCCGGATGGAATTTATTTGGATGGTACTCTGGGCGGCGCCGGACATTCCAGCCAGATTGCGGCTCGGCTTACCACAGGTCGGCTTATTGGTGTGGACCGGGATACCGTTGCGCTGGAGGCTGCTGCAAAGCGGCTGGAGCCCTGGAAGGATCGGGTAACCCTGGTACATTCCAATTTTAAGGAGATACATCAGATTCTTGCCCAGTTGGGAATTGACAAGATCGACGGAATGCTGTTTGATCTGGGTGTGTCATCGCCTCAGCTCGACGACGGAGAGCGTGGATTTTCCTACATGGCGGACGCCCCTCTTGATATGCGAATGAATCGGGAGGATCGGCTCTCTGCCTATGAAGTGGTGAACCTGTGGTCCCGGGAAGAATTAAAGCGTATCCTCTATGAATATGGGGAGGAACGCTATGCGCCTCAGATCGCCGCGGCCATTGACCGAAAGCGACAAACTGACCCCATTGAGACCACCTTGCAGTTGGTGGATGTGATTCGCTCCGCTCTGCCGCCTCAGGCCCTTCGGGAAAAGCAGCATCCTGCCAAGCGCAGTTTTCAAGCCATCCGTATTGCGGTCAATGATGAACTGACCTCTGTGCGGGAGATGATGCAGGCTGCTATCCCCAGGCTCAATAAAGGCGGACGTCTGGCGGTCATCACCTTCCACTCTCTGGAGGATCGCATTGTAAAGACGGAAATGGCTGCCGCAGCCAAGGGCTGTACCTGCCCACCGGATTTCCCGGTGTGCGTCTGCGGCAAGAAGCCCCAGGTGAAAGTTATTACGCGTAAGCCCATTGTCTCCGGCGCTAAAGAGCTTGAGGAGAATCCCAGAGCCCGCAGTGCAAAGCTTCGGGTCTGCGAGAAGCTGTAAGTGGGGGTCTATCATCCCGGGAAGATTGAAAAACGAGAGGTTTCAGGTCAGATTCTGGCTTGGGTGCTGGTATTTCTGCTGGGAGTGGTTCTGATTTTGGGCCATGTGCGCCTCTATGAGCTGAACCTGGAAAATGAGGCATTGCAGGAGGAACTGTCTGTCCTCCAGTTGGAACTTGCCGAAAAAAAGATACAGACAAAACAGAAAACATTAAACATACAACAGCAGGCAGAGAAACTTGGATTATACATACCTCAGCCGGAGGAATACGTTGTAATTCACGTCGGGGAACCCGATGTGCCATGACCGTTGAATAATAGGGACGTTACAAGGCATATAGTAAAATGATAGACTATCCGAGAGGAGTTCATTGCCCTTGAAACGCCGCGTCCCTAAACCGAAAATTGCCGGCGATGCCAGCCGGACCATACTGAAACGAACTGCAGTCCTTATGGCCATCTTTGGCGTGGTGGTGTTTATCCCCCTGATCTGGAAGCTGGTGGATCTACAGATCCTTCAATACGATACGCTGAGCCAAATGGCTGCCAGTAATCAGACCCGGACCAGCAAGGTCACGGCATCCCGGGGAACCATCTACGACCGAAATATGAATGTACTGGCTGTGAGCTATGATGTGGAAAATGTCTGCATCGACCCTAATGAGCTGGGGCTTTCCGGTCAGGACTTGGATGCCATTGCGGAAAATCTGTCCAACATCCTTACTGTGGACAAGGATAAGATTTTAAAGCTCATGGAGGACACCAGCTATCGCTATCAGATCGTCAAGCGGAAGGTGGAACTGGAAGAGGCCACGGCGGTTCGTACGTACATATCCGAAAACAACATCACCGGCGTTTATCTGGAGCCGGATACCAAGCGATATTATCCCTGCGGGGTTATGGCGGCCCAGGTTTTGGGCTTTGTGGGCAGCGACAATACGGGCCTGGATGGCGTGGAAGCTGCCTGTGACAGCACCCTTACCGGACAAACCGGGTCCATCACCACCGCCAAAGGAAACTATGGCGCGGAGATGGAATATCACTATGAGACCTACAGCGATGCCATCAGTGGCAACGATGTGGTCCTTACCATTGACCAGACAGTGCAGCAGATGCTGGAAAAGCATATGGAGGAAGCCATCACCCAGTACGATGTGCAGAACGGTGCCTTTGGGGTGGTGATGGATGTTAATTCCGGGGAGATTTTGGCCATGGCCACCCTGGGAAGCTACGATCCTAACAATTATGCTGTGATTTATGATGCCGAGACAGCCGAACAGTTGGAGGAACAGTATCAGACGGCTATGGAGGCAGAGGGGGAATTGCGGGACGATCTGCTTTCCGCTTACAACACCGCTGTTGCAAATGCCCGCCTGACCCAGTGGCGAAATCGGGTGATCTCCGATGGCTATGAGCCGGGATCTACCTTCAAGAGCATCACTCTGGCTGCGGCTTTGGAGGAGGGGGCGGTAAGCCTTTCCGATTCCTTCTATTGCAGCGGCAGCACCACCATCAAGGGCAGAACCAAGGCCCTTCACTGCTGGAGAACCGCCGGTCATGGACAGCAGTCCACCGCCGAGGCATTGCAGAATTCCTGCAATGTGGCCTTTGCCAATATCGGCATCCGGCTGACCGGCGAAAAGCTCTATGAATACGTTGTAAACTTCGGCCTGACCCGGAAAACCGGTATCGAGTTGGGGGGCGAAGCCAGCGGTATCTTCTTTGATGAGGCCACCCTGGCAAACCCGGACAGCTATGCATCCCTGACGTCGGCGTCCTTCGGTCAGACCTTTAAAATAACACCGCTTCAACTGGTTCGGGCCATTGCTGCGGTGGTAAACGGGGGCTATCTTTTGGAGCCCCATATTGTGAAAGAGGTGCTTTCTCCCCAGGGGGAGATCCTTGAGGAAACACAGAGGACGGTGATCCGACAGGTCATCAGTGAAGAAACCTCCCGAACCATGTGCAGCCTTTTGGAATCCGTGGTATCTCAGGGTACGGCGAAGAATGCCCAAATTGCCGGGTATCGCATCGGCGGAAAAACCGGCACTTCGGAGAAGATTGACGTTTTTGATGCGGACGGCAACCCTGTAGAGGATAAAATTGTCTCCTTTGTGGGTATTGCGCCCATGGACGATCCGCAGTATATTGTATTGGTGGCCCTGGATACACCCTCCCGGGAAACAGGCTACTACATTTCCGGCGGTCAGATGGGTGCGCCCACTGTGCGGGATGTGCTGGCGGATCTGCTGCCCTATATGGGTATTGAGCCGGAATACTCCCAGGAGGAAGCGGCACTGGCGGATGTTTCCATGCCCCAGCTCCTTGGAATGACTTTGGCAGAGGCCAAAGAAGCATTGAGTGAAAAGAATCTTACCTTCCGCAAGCTAGGTGATGGCGAGACCGTCACGGATCAGGTTCCCTTAGAAGGGGCAACCATCCCGGGGGGTAGCGAAGTGGTGCTGTATCTGGGAGAAGAAGCCCAGGGGACGGATGTCATCGTTCCGGACGTGATGGGAAAGGATGCAGAGATCGCCAATGGGCTTATCACCCAGGCGGGACTATATATGAAAATTGTCGGAGCCACAGGCTCTGAGGGCACCATTCTGGCGGTGAGCCAGACGCCGGAGGCGGGGACCTATGCGGAACCCGGCACGGTGGTGGAGGTGGAGTTTTCCGACCTCAGTGCCCGAGACTAATACTTGGATCATTAGGAGTGATTGCTATGCGTTTAAAGGAAATGCTGGAGGGTATTTCGGTACTGTCCACCAATGTTCCGGAGGAAATGGATATCACCGGCATCAGCTATGACTCGCGGAAGGTAGAGGAAGGGCAGCTATTTGTTGCCATCACAGGCTATGCTTCGGACGGCCATAGATATATCCCCATGGCTATGGAGAAGGGCGCTTCCGCAGTGCTTTGTGAGAAGGTGCCGGAGGAAGATGTGCCCTATATTCAGGTGGAGAACACCCGATACGCCATGGCAATTGCCTCCGTGAACTATTTCCATAGCCCTGCAAAAAGAATGACCTGCATCGGTGTTACTGGCACCAACGGCAAAACATCCACCACATACCTTCTGAAAAATGTGCTGGAAAAGACCCTGGGAGCCAAGGTGGGACTGATCGGTACCATTCAGAATATGATCGGGGATACGGTCATCGAGACCGAGCGCACCACCCCGGAGTCCTTTGAACTTCAGAAGCTGTTTTATGAAATGGCAGAGGCGGGCTGTACCCATGTGATTATGGAGGTTTCTTCCCATGCACTAGTGCTGGATCGTGTGGCTGGCATCCATTTTGATGTGGGCATGTTCACCAACCTGACCCAGGACCATCTGGATTTCCATAAAACCATGGAGGAATACGGAAAGGCCAAGGCAATTCTGTTCCGCCGCTGCACCAAGGGTGTCCTCAATGGGGATGATCCCGCGGTAGAGACCATGCTGAAGGATGCCTCCTGCCAGGTTATGACCTATGGACAGCAGGACGGCCTGGATCTTCGGGCAGAAAATCCGGTGCTTCACTCCAATGGGGTGGAATTTAAGGCCCGGTATCAGGGAGACAGCCGGCACGTATTTTTGAGGATTCCCGGTGCCTTTACTGTATACAATTCCCTGGGTGTTTTGGGTACGGCTCTGGCCCTTGGAATCAGTCTGAAGGACGCGGTGGCAGCACTGGAGACCTGCCAAGGCGTCAAGGGCCGCGTGGAGGTGGTGCCCACCCCCGGTAAGGATTACACCATTCTCATTGACTATGCCCATGCCCCGGACGGCCTTGAAAATGTGCTTTCCTCGGTGCGGGGCTATTGTAAGGGACGGCTGATCTCCGTATTCGGCTGTGGCGGTGACCGTGACAACACCAAGCGGCCCATTATGGGAGAGATCGGCGCAAGACTGTCGGACATTGCCATCATCACCTCTGACAATCCTCGGACAGAGGCCCCCATGAGCATCATCGACATGATCCTGGCGGGGATCCCCGACAAGAGCAATTGTCTGGTGGAGGAAAATCGACGGAAGGCCATCCATATGGCCATGGATATTGCGAAAAAGGACGATATTATTGTGCTCTGCGGAAAGGGCCATGAAACATATCAGATCATTGGTACGGAAAAGACCCATCTGGATGAGCGGGAAGTGGTCAGCGCGTATCTTGAAGAAAAGAAGGGATAAAAATGAGACCCACAACATTGAAGGAAATTTCGGCCTGGTGCGGCGGCACTGTAGCCCCGGAATACGAGGATGTCAAGATTACCGGCCTGTGCCATGATTCCAGAGAGGCAGAGGACGGCACATTGTTCTTTGCGCTGGAAGGTCAGACCGACGGACACCGCTTTGTGCCTGCGGCCAAGAGCCAGGGCGCCAAGGCTGCGGTTTGCAGCAAGGATATTGGTATGGACTTCCCTGTGGTGATGGTGGAGGACACCAGAAAGGCACTGCGGGATGTAGCCAGCGCCTATAAGACCACGCTGGACTGCAAGACCGTGGCTATCACCGGCAGCGTGGGTAAGACCACCACCCGGACCATGATCTCCTGTCTGATGGAG
>CAZEPQ010000120.1:0-5788 GCA_964514175.1 uncultured Oscillospiraceae bacterium | reverse complement strand
CAGATCCTTGCCGCCGGCCTCGGGGCCCTTGAAGCCCAGGCACAGCTGGAAGTCTTCCTCGTTGCCCACCAGAACGTCAGCAACGGATGCGATCTTATGGAATGCAGCATGGAGCTCTTCCTCGCGGCCCTTCCAGAAGGTGGCGCGATGGTTCAGGTCAAAGGACACCAGAGTGCCATACTTCTTGGCTGCCTCAGCGATTGCCAGGCAGAAAGCGGTGGTGTCTTCGCTCATGGCGGCGATCAGGCCGGAGATGTGCAGAATGGCAACGCCCTCCTCGCCGAAGATGCGCTCCAGATCAAACTCGTCCGCAGAGAGGGTGCGGCCCACTTCGCCGGCGCGGTCATTCCAGACTCTGGGGGCACGGAGACCGAAGCCGGAGTCGGCAATGTTGAACTGGTGACGGTAGCCCCAGGGGCCACCCTGATCCACCTCAGCGCCTTCGTAACGGATGTTCCGGGCACGGAGCTGGCTCTTAATGAACTCTGCCACGGGGCTGCCCTTGACAAACTTGGTCAGCACCAGGCATTCGTGGCCCAGAGAGGAAGCGACGTTGAGCACGTTGGACTCAGCAGAGGTGGCCTGCATGATGTAGTGATTGCTGTTGTGTACAGCCATCCGGTTCTCCGGGGTGATGCGTACGCCCATGCTGGTGGGGCAAGCAATGGCGTAGCGGCAGTTTTTGCGAAGGTTCAGTTCCATGATGAATACATCCTTTCGAAAAATAATGTTCGCATTTGATTGACTTTATTGTAAGATAAGATGAATTGCAATGGAATTGCAATTCATATAAAAAAACATTGTAAAAATACGCATTCTATGATATGCTGGTGAAAAAAGGGAGGGAGAAGCCGTGTCACAACTGTTTTATTTCCGGGATGAGGACATTTATTGCCACCATACCAGGGAAATCGAGCCGAATCCGGATGAGTTTTCCATGCTGGCTCACGAGAGCTTTGAGATATTCTATTTTATCTCCGGTAGCGGCAGCTATTTGGTGGAGGGCAACTCCTATCCCCTGGAACCGGGGGACATATTGCTGCTCCGACCTGCGGAGACCCACAAGCTGATGATCTCCCGGGAAAAGCCCTACGAGCGTATTTCCATCCATTTTTCCGCCTCGGTGCTGTCGTCTCTGGATCCGGAGGAAAAGCTGCTGCGGCCCTTCTATGACCGCCCACTGGGGCAGGGAAACCGGTTTTCTGCCGCTCAGGACCCGGAGGGACGGATCCGCAGAGCCTTCGAGGATTTTTCCGGCGGTGTGATTCCGGACCCAAGGCTCCATGTCATTGCCAGACTTCTGATGGTCCTGACCGTTCTGTCCGGGCTTTATCAGGGCTCGGTGCGGCCCACGGCGCCGGCCCGGGGGCTGCAGGGGCGGATCGTGGACTATGTGAACGATCACTTGTTTGAGGATATTTCTCTGCAATCTGTTTCGGATGTGTTTTTCCGCAGCCGCAGCCAGGTCAGCCGCCTGTTCCATCAGGCCACCGGCACCTCCTTCTGGGAATATGTCACCATTAAGCGCCTTATGGCGGCACGGGCCATGATCCAGCGGGGAGAATCCGCCGGAAATGCGGCAGCAGCCTGCGGCTTTTCGGACTATTCTACATTTTTTCGGGCCTATCGGGCACACTTTCAGCATGCACCCCGGGAGGACAGCCGAAGGAAGGACTGACGTTCTCAGCCGGAAATATTATGTGGGAAATAGCGGGTGTCCGTACGGTATTGCTTGGGGGTCTTCTCAAAGTATTTCTTAAAGATTTTTGTGAAATAGTTGTCGTCCTGGATGCCGCAGCGCAGTCCCACGGCGGAAACGGAAAGATCCGTACTGCTGAGCAGGAATGCCGCATGTTCCACTCGTTTTCGGTTGACATAATCTGTAAGCGTAGTTCCTGTTTCTTTCTTGAACAGGGAAGAAAGGTAGCTGGCGTTGACATTGAGGGCTTCGGCATTGGCTTTCAGACTCAGATCCGCCGTCAGGTCGAAGTCCACCCGGGCCATGACCTTCTGGACAAGGGGAGAATAGTCCTTGTTGGAGTGCTTTTTTACAAGCAGACAGTATTTGTGGACCATTTCATCCGCCAAATCCGTCACGTCCTGCCAGATCATAATGTTCTCGATGCGTCGGGCAAATTCCGAAGAGAGCTGGTCGATATACAGGGGATGGACGCCACCGGATTCCGCAGCCTTTCTCAGCAGGGTGTTGAGGACGATGCTGTAATTTTTTGCGTTCCGCACCGGATCGTTGACCCGACGCTCCAGGGAGGCCTCGGACATGCCGGAAATGTGCTGGCGGGCCTTCTGGGTCTGTCCCTGAGAGACGGCCCGCATGAGCTGATTTTCCTGCTCATAGCGTCGCTCAATGCTGTGGATACCCAGAAGAACATCCTCCCGTGGCTCGGTCTCCGTTTGGGTCAGAGGAAGCCATGCTTCCGGAATGCCGTCGATGATGGTCTCAAAGGTGAATTGCTGAGGGCCCCACATCTGGTCGCCCAGGGTGGTGAGTGCCGCGGTGAGCAGTTCGTCGCTTTTGAGGTAGGGAACGGCGGAAAAAAATTCTTCCAGAAGGGGAAGCCAACTGCTGTGGATGGCGTGGGTTGTGCAGAATTCCTGAAGCCACTGCCGGTCCACATGCTCCACCGTGAAGGGGCCTACCACAAGGAGCGTAGGCTGCACCGTCTCCGGCAGCAGCACGCAGGTATAATTACAGCGGAAGCTGTCTCGGACCCGGTAGATCACATTGGAATGCAGGGAAGAAAGCTGGCCCTGGGCGAAGCCCCAGTATGCGGACTCATTCATGCCCAGAGAAATACGGAGACCCATGTCGAGCTGCTTGAGAAGCCCCAGGGAGGGCGACGCCACATGGGAGCTTAGATGAAGCTGATGCAGGAGCTTTCGGAAGAACAGCAGTTCCAGTTCATATGTCATAAAAACACTCCCCGACAAGCTGATAATCAAAAAACGGTGCAGTTGTCATTGTGACCAAAAAACTGCTGGGTTATTTTAGAATATTATCGTATAATTCTTGGCAAAACGCAAGGGGAAACAAAAATTTTTCTGTATAAGGCGAAAATATTTCTAACCAATTTGGGCACTATGCCTTAAAATATATAGAAATGCCGCATCCCCTGAAGGCGGCGAATGAGAAAGGATTGAATCTGCAATGAAAACTGAGCAAAAAGTCAGACCTTTCGGTATCCGGGATAAGCTGGGCTATCTGTTCGGTGACTTCGGCAACGACTTCACCTTCATCCTGTCTACCATGATCCTGACCAAATTCTGCACTGACGTGCTGGGCATCGCCGCCGCAACTGTCGGCACGATCATGATGCTGGCTCGCTTTGTGGATGCGGTTACCGATGTAACCATGGGTCGTATCTGTGACCGCAGTCCTGTCACCAAGAACGGCAAGTTTAAGCCCTGGCTTCTGCGTATGTGCATTCCCGTGGCTGTGTCTTCCTTCCTGCTGTATAACAGTGCCATCGCCGGCTGGTCTCTGGGTGCAAAGACCGCTTATGTGGCAGTTTTCTATCTGCTGTGGGGCTCCATCTGCTACACCGGCGTCAATATTCCCTATGGCTCCATGGCATCTGCCGTCTCTGCCGATCCCGATGATCGCCAGAGCCTCTCCACCTTCCGTACCATGGGCGGCATGCTGGCCGGTATGGTCATCGGTGTAATTCTGCCTATGATTGCTTATGAGACCATCAACGGCAGGGAGACCCTGGTTGGCTCCAAGGTCACCATGGCAGCAGGCATCTTCTCCGTGCTGGCTGTGGTTTGCTATCTGCTCTGCTATAAGCTGGTCACCGAGCGTGTGGTGGTGGAAAGCACTGCCTCCGATGAGAAGGGGGCTTCCGTGGGCCAGATGCTCAAGAGCGCATTCACCAACCGTGCGCTGCTGTCCATCATTGTGGCATCCATTCTGATGCTGCTGGCACAGCTCACCATGCAGAACATGGCAGCTTACATCTTCCCCGACTACTATAATAATGCCACCGCGCAGTCCGCTTCCACCATGCTGATGATGGTTGGTATGGTTTTGGCAGCAGGCATCTCCAAGCCTTTGTCCAAGAAGTTCGGCAAGGCCGAGGTGGCCAGTGTATCCAGCCTCTTCGGTGCTGCTATTATGATCCTGATCTGGGTCATCAAGCCCGCCAATGTATGGGTATATTGTGCCCTGCAGACCCTCTGCTGGCTGGGCCTGGGCTGCTTCTCCATGGTATGCTGGGCACTCATTACTGACGTCATTGACTACTCCGAGCTGAAGAACGGCGTCCGTGAGGACGGATCTGTCTACGCCATGTACTCCTTCGCCCGTAAGCTGGGCCAGGCGCTGGCTGCCGGTATCTCCGGCTGGCTCCTGACTGCCATCGGCTACGACTCCGTTGCCGCTGCCGCCGGTGAGGCACAGGCACAGAGCGTTCTGGACGGCATCTTTAACATCTCCACCCTGATTCCCGCACTGGGTTTCTTGCTGCTGGGTCTGGTGCTGCTCTTCTGGTATCCCCTGCACAAGAAGCAGGTGGACGCAAATGTGATTGCTTTGAACGAGAAGCACGGTCGTTAATTTCATAAACCGGGCGGCTGCCAAATACCGGCTGCCGCCATGAAAGCTATAATATGGAGGTTTTTTTGTGAGAACAGTTGTGAATTTCAACGCAAAATGGGCTTTTGCCAAGGGTGTTTCCCAGGTTCCCGCAGCCATCCCCGATACTTGGTACTGGGTAAACCTGCCCCATTCCTGGAACGCCATCGACGGCCAGGACGGCGCGAATGACTACTATCGCGGCACCTGCTGCTATGCAAAGACCCTGGACAAGATGGATCTTCCCCAGGCTGATCGCTACTATCTGGAAATCAAGGGTGCCAATTCCTCCGCTGACATCTATGTCAACGGCAAGAATCTGGGCCATCACGACGGCGGCTACTCCACCTGGCGTGTGGATATTACCGACGCGCTGGAGCGGGACAACCTGATCGCTGTCACCGTGGACAACGCAGCCAACGAGATCGTTTATCCCCAGGTAGCAGACTTCACTTTCTACGGTGGTCTGTATCGTGACGTTAACATCATCTGCGTCAGCGAGAGTCACTTTGATCTGGATTATTACGGCGGCTCCGGCCTGAAGGTCACCCCCGTTATGGATGGCAAGAATGCCAACGTTGAGGCTGAGGTGTTCATCACCAACTCCAAGGTAGGCCAGAGTGTGGTTTACACCATTCTGGACGCAGAGGGCAATGTAGTGGATCAGACTGAGTCCAACGACACCAAGGCTTCCTTTGTCATCGAAAACGCTCACCTGTGGCATGGCCGCAAGGATCCCTACCTCTACACATTGAAGGCAGAGCTGAAGGAAGAGGGCACTGTGCTGGATACCGTTTCCACCCGCTTTGGCTGCCGCAGCTATGAGATCAACGCCGATAAGGGCTTCATCCTCAACGGCGAAGAGTATCCCCTCCGTGGCGTCAGCCGTCACCAGGACCGCTGGGGCATCGGCAACGCACTGCTGCCCGAGCACCACGAGGAGGACATCGAACTGATCTGCGAGGTAGGCTGCACCACCATCCGTCTGGCCCACTATCAGCATGACCAGTACTTCTATGATCTCTGCGATGAGAAGGGCCTTGTGATCTGGGCTGAGATTCCCTACATCTCCAAGCATATGCCCACCGGTCGTGAGAACACCATCTCCCAGATGAAGGAACTCATCATCCAGAACTACAACCATCCCTCCATCGTGGTCTGGGGCCTCTCCAACGAGATCTCCATCGGCGGCTCCGA
>CAZEPQ010000119.1:0-5806 GCA_964514175.1 uncultured Oscillospiraceae bacterium | reverse complement strand
CCCCATTGTCTGTGATTTCCCTCAGGGCATGCTGGTGACAGTGCCTCTGGAGCTGAGTATGCTCAGCAAAAAAATGAGTCTGGAGGGGCTGAAAGAGGCCTTTGAGGGCTTTTACGCAGGACAGGCAAACATCCATGTGATGCCGGTTATGGGCGAGGGCGTGATCCAGGGTGGCTGCCTTGGCAGCAACAATGTGGTTGGTTCCAACGATCTGAACATCTTTGTCTGCGGCAACGAAAACCAAGCCATTGTCTGCGCTCAGTTTGACAATCTGGGCAAGGGTGCCTCCGGCGCCGCCGTCCAAAACCTGAACATTATGATGGGCAAGGACGAAAATTACTGTCTGTAAACAAAAACGAGACCATCCCAAAGGGATGGTCTCAGGAAAGACTTGATTCAGGATACCAGCTTTCGGATCACCGGGATCCGGCGCAGCAGGGTCGTAAGTCCCATACAAACAACCGTCAGCACAAGGGCGATCACAATGTTCATTGGGAAATTGTTCAGCGGTCCGATGGTCAGCAGCTTTTCCTTGAAGGTGTAAATTATGCACATATGGATCAGATAGATTCCCATGGTGTTGGTAGACATCTGCTGCAGCAGCTTTGCCCCCGGCTTCCAGGTCCCCTGGTAGTTGGCGCACAACATGATGATGCACAGGGTGATCAAAAAGCCGGTCACCGTCTCATAGCCATACCAGATAGGGCAGTAGAATTTGTCGATGGCCTTTGTAAGGGCCGTAAACAGCAGTGCGTGGGCACCGCAGGCCACCACAAGTCCCACAATGGCCAGCAGATTCACATTGCGGCGGCGGAACTTTTTCAGCCAGTCCAGGAAGTCCTGTAGATAGGCCCCCAGGCAGAAATACACCAGCGTGTAGCCGGGGATCTCGGCAACCGGGTTGAACATGTTGAACCAGTTCTCTCTGGACACCCAGTACTGCCACTTGCCTTGCAGGGCATTTAGGATGGTAACGCCCTGGTTGATGAGCTGATTTCCAAAGGACATCACCGCCACCATGGCGGAGAAATACAGCAGCAGCTTCCGATCCTTGTCGTACACCAACTTCAGCAGGGGGAACAGCAGGTAAATGATTACCACCGCCCCCAGATACCACATATGAATGGCCCCGCCCCGCCATGTCAGCAGATCTTTCAGAAAGGCCTGACGATCAAAGGGGATCCCCGTGGTATAGTTGAACATCAGCAGGGTAACAACGCCCCAAAACAGCGCCAGGAATACATAATGCAGGGTCTTTTTGAGATGCTGCTTCAAATCGAAGCTGTGCCGGAACAGCAGAAAGCCGTTGGCACACAGGAATATGGGCACGCAGGCCACGAAGGTACAGCGCAGATAATAGTTAATACACTGCTCTACACCCGGATCTTCCAGGAACTTATAGCGGCAGTTGGAGAGATGATAGGCCAGCACAAATACCATCGCTACGGTCTCTATCAAATCAATGTACGGGATTCTTCCTTTCTTGGAAGCTTCCCCGGCAGGCGTGAGGTTGGTCTGGGGCTCAGCCTCTTCCCGAGTAGTCTTCCGGAATATCGTATTCTTCATCTTATACCCTCTTTTATTTGGTCGGTGGCTTTCAGATTTTCTTGAATTTTATCAGGTAATAAGCTTTTTCAGCACAGGCAGTCGCTTCATAATCACCAGGATCACCCAACTCACAAAGAACACCAGCACCGAGTAAACCAGGGTCTTCAAGAAGTAGCCCGGAATTGGCACCAGAGCCCGGAAATACCGCACGGTCATGTTCCGGATGATGTAATGAATGAAGTAAATACCCATGGTATTGTTGGCAATGTAGTTGATGAATTTACTTGCCCGGTTGGTTCCCTTATAGCGGCTGGCTAGGCCAAAGATGCACAGCACGCGAATCAGGGAGAACAGCACATCGTTGCCGCACTGGTCACCGGACTGCCAGATTGTGCCGGTGGAAAGGCTCATAAAGTAGCCGTAGAGGTACAGGCCCGCAGTGGTGAGAATGATGCCCACAATGCAGATCCAGGGCTTCATAATCTCCGTAAATTTCTCCTGATTCTCCCGAATGATGGCACCCAAACAGAAGTAAACGAAAATGTATCCGTCATAGCCCTGGAAGGGGTTGAAGATGGAGAAAAAGTTGTACTCCGGGTTGTAGTTCACATGGTAGCGAAGCCATGCGTAGACATTATAGGCCATATTCAGGGCACGGTTGCCGAAGGTGATAATAAAGCAGATCCCTACGAAGAAGTAGAAGGCCTTGCGGTTATGATCCCAGGCACTTTTCAGCAGCGGGAAGAACATATAGAGGATCACCATGGATCCCATGAACCAGATGTGATAATACCAATAGCTGTCCTGGAGGACAGTGTGCTTAATGACATATTTCCAGGAAAAGACGCCGTAGGGGCTTTCCCAAACGGTCAGCGCCAGGGTCACAAAGGACCAGAATACCGCCAAAACCACAAAATGAAGCGTCCGCTTGGCATGTTTTTTCATGTCCAGGGAATGGTCAAACAGCAGATAGCCATTGACCAGGAAGAAGTAGGGCACACAGGGGCCGATCAGCGTCAGAAGTCCATAGAAGAAATACTGATCCAGGCTGCGGTCCGTCAGAATGGTGGGCTCAATCACCAATCGGCAGTGGTAGAACACCACAATGAGGATGCCCATAAATTTCATCAGATCCAGAGATGGAATCTTCTTCTTTGCAGGCTTGGGCGTTTCCACCGCCTGCGGGGTCAGGTCCTTAGATAATGTATCCATTTTCTCTCTCCTGTCTTTTTTCCTAGTCCGTTATCTTTTTACACTGGAGCCGGTAATAAGCCCACTGATGCCACTTGAGCATCTTGTCGGCCCCATCCTGGCTCAGATCATACAGTACATTTCCTTCGGTGTCCATATACTCGTTCTTCCAGGACACCGGATATTCCCGGCGCAGCTCGTTGACATAGGTGAACCAGGGGGATTCATCCGCAACACCGGTGATCTCCATCAGAGCAGCCCCCAGGTAGGCCGCAGAGAAATGCTCCGGAATGTCGATGGTCTCCAATACGGTATCCCAGTCCAGAACTTCCTTGGCCTCATCATTGGCCCAAATGAAGAAGGGGGGCTCATACAGGGAGAAGTCATAGTCCTTGTTCTCCCCATCCATCTGAAGTTGGGTATAACCGGAGCCCTCGGTACCCAGATAGGGGTAATGATCCCCAAAGAAAGCAAACAGCACCGGCTTGCCGCATTCTTCAAAATAAGTAATCATTCGCTCCAGGCTGGCATCCGCATAGCGCAGTCCCTCAATGTAGACGGTAAGCTGAGTGTTCACACCCTCGCTGAGCGTCTTATTGCACTGTAGGGCCGGAAGGTCGTAGTCCTCACCATACTTCTCCAGAGAGTAGTTCATATGATTCTGGATGGTGGTGGTATAGTTGAAGGCCAGACCGCCGTCTGCGGTATCCTGTTCAAACTGCTGGATCAGCAGATCCGTGGTGTAATCGTCGGAGATGTAGCCGCCCAGCCACTCCGGATCCTCCAGATCCTCGTAGAAGGTGGTGGTTGCCGCACCGAACCAGGGCAGAATGTGGTTCCGGTTGTAGAACCAGGCGTAGCCGGGGTGGATGTAGCTGGTGTTATAGCCCGCATCGTTGTACATGCGGAAGATGCTGTCCTTGTTGCTGTCCAGGGTGCGGAACGCAACCTGCGTAGCCTCAGACAGAGACTCGGACTGAATGCCGGTCATAACATCGAATTCCGTGTTGGCGGTACCGCCGCCCAGACTCATGACCACCAGTTCGCCGGAGATCACATCCTCCCGCTGAACCATGGAATGGTAGAAGGCGATGGGATCGTCCTCCTCTGAATAGGTAAACGCCTCGTTTTCGGTAATGTTGGTGAAGGTCTCGTTCATTACGATGACCACATTTACAGGCAGGCTTTCGCCGTCTCCCGTCTCTTCGCTGTCCCAGGCTGCGGCAGTTGCTTCGTCAAAGCCCTCAGGCTTATCCACAGAGTTGTTGGTGAGGTAGTAGCAGAAGCTGTAAGGGAAGCCCAGATCGTTGTAGGCGCCCAGGGCCTTAAAAAAGTTGGTACCCTTGAAGGACGTATAAAGATCATGGGACGCATAGAGGGTCAGGACAAGCACAACCAGCATTACCACGCTGCCCACACAGTGGGTCCATCGGAGCAGCCCCCGAAAACCGGGCTTGGCGCCCTTCTTCTTCAAAAGGATTCCCGCTGCCACCAGCACCACCGAGAACAGCAGCACCACAACAATGATCTTCCAGGGGAAGTCAATGTGGTAGGAGTCGATGGCTTCTCCCACCTCCCGGAGAAGCTGCAAATCTCTGGGATAGAGAGGCTCCTGCCGAATGTCGCACTTGATACGGCTGGCTATGGAGAAGCCACAGATCAGCACATTGGACAGGGCCCCACCGAAGAAGACATTGCCCAGCAGACAGCAAAAGAGTACCGTGATCAGCAGTACCGGCAGATAGTTCAGCAGGATCAGCAGCGGCTGAGAGAGAAACTGCTCCACCATAAAGGACATGCTGTTGGGCTGTATGTACAATGCCAGAAACAATATGGCGGCGGAAAGTCCCATGGTCATTACCACATGCAGCAGAATTTTCTGCCACTTCCGCAGTTCCGGGACGCGAAACCCCCGCCGCTTTTTCTGAGGTTCTGTTTGATTCATATTAAACGCTCCTGAGATAAATCTTTTAAAATTATTATAACGATAAAGCTAACTTTTATTGTAACATATTCATCTATACATTGCAAAGAGATTGTAAGGAACTTTCGCAAAAAACATCATGTTTTTTCGCCCCTGCACAGCATTCTCCTTGATTTCCGAAATACGCCAGTATATAATATCAAATTGGCCCTTTTGCGACCCTCGATTTTGCTGATTCATTTGATGATTCAAATTTAAAAATATAAATACCACTGCATGATATTGGAGGTTATTTTATGAAACTTATTTCCGGCGGCGTCACTGCCGCAAAGGGATTCCGGGCTGCCGGCATCCACGCCGGTGTCAAGGCCGGTTCCTCTCCCGAGAAAAACGACCTGGCAATGATCCTCTGTGATACCGAGGCCACCGCAGCCGGTGTATACACCATGAACCGGGTTAAGGCGGCCCCCATCTATGTCACCATGGAGCATCTGGAGAACGGCACCGCCCGTGGCGTCATTGCCAACTCCGGCAACGCCAACGCCTGCGCCCCCATGGGCCATGAAAACGCTGTCAAGATGTGTCAGGCTGCCGCAGCCGCCACCGGCCTTGATGAAAAGGACTTCATCGTGGCTTCCACCGGTGTCATCGGTCAGACCATCAATGTGGAGGTTATCGAAAAGGCCACCCCCACCCTGGCCTCTCTTCTGAGCCGGGACGGCTCCATGGAAGCTGCCAAGGCCATTATGACCACTGACACCCGGGCCAAGGAGATCGCCGTTTCCTTTGAGATCGGCGGCAAGGAAGTCCGCCTGGGCGGCATTGCCAAGGGCTCCGGCATGATCCATCCCAACATGGGCACTATGCTCTGCTTCTTGACCACCGACTGCGCCATCTCCTCCGATGTGCTGCAGAACGCCCTATATAATGTCACCAAGGTGACCTTCAACCGTGTATCCGTAGACGGCGACACCTCCACCAACGATATGTGCGTTGTTCTGGCCTCCGGCAAGGCGGAGAACCCCCTCATTGACTGGAGAAGCGAGGACTACGACGTATTCTGCGAAGCCCTGAAGTATGTCTGCACCGAGCTGGCAAAGAAGATCGCCGGTGACGGCGAAGGCGCCACCAAGCTGGTGGCCT
>CAZEPQ010000118.1:0-5871 GCA_964514175.1 uncultured Oscillospiraceae bacterium | reverse complement strand
GTTGGTGGTGATCAGGGGCAGATAGATGCCCAAGGCGGAATACAGAGCGGGCATTGCCTTCTGGAGGAACATTTCGATGAACTGAACCAGAGCGGCGATAACCAGGATGTAGGCCAGGGTCTGCATGTAGTCAAGACCCAGCTTTACCAGCAGCAGGTTCACCGCATAGGTGACTGCAGAGGCCACGCCCATGACGAAGGTAACAGCCATGCCCATGCCGAGGGCGGTGTCCATCTTCTTGGAAACGCCCATAAAGGGACAGATACCCAGGAACTGAGACAGGATGAAATTATCCACCAGAATCGCACCGATGGCGATGGAGAAAAGACTGGTCAAATTCATTACTTGTCAGCTCCTTTCTTGTTGAGGAAATACTGCACGGCAGCGATCAGCACGCCCAGGGTAAGGAAGCCGCCCACAGGCAGGATCATCATCATGGCGGGGAACTGCTCCGGCAGAATGCGAATGCCTGCGCCGTCCACGCCCAGAATGCCGCCGCCGAAGGTGCCGTTGCCCAGGAATTCACGGATCACACACATGATGACCAGCACCAGTGTATAGCCAATGCCCTGGAATACGCCGTCAAGGGCGGAGGCTGCCACAGAATTCTTGGAGGCGAAGGCCTCGGCACGGCCCAGAATGATACAGTTTACAACGATCAGAGGGATAAAGATGCCCAGGGATTCGCTGAGATCCGGCAGATAGGCCTGCATCATCAGGTCTACGATGGTGACGAAGCCTGCGATGACGACTACATAGGCAGCAATACGGATCTTGGAGGGGATCACCTTCCGAAGCAGGGAGATGACCACGTTGGAGCAAATGAGAATGATGGTGACACACAGGCCCATACCGATGCCGTTGAACAGTGTGGTGGTAATAGCCATGGTGGAGCACATACCCAGGAGCTGTACCAGCACCGGGTTTTGAGTCAGGAGACCGTCTTTGAATTGCTTTCTGATATCCATGGTGTCCTCCTTAACCCATCAGTTCTGCTGCCACACGGAGGGCGGTATTGACGCCTTCGGTGACAGCGCGGGATGTAATGGTGGCGCCGGTGAGGGCGTCGATCTGGCCTCCATCCTTGCTGACAGCCAACTGACCGGAAAGCCCCACATACTGGCTGCGGTAGCTTTCCTTTGCGGCGTTGGCACCCAGACCGGAGGTTTCAGACATGTTGATGATGGAAATGCCGATGACAGTACCGTTGGTGGAAACACCCACTACCATGTCGATGGTACCGCCGAAGCCGCTGGGAGTGACCTCCACCACGAAGCCGGCGTCTCCGGCCTTGTGGACGGCTGCAACATTTGCCTCGGCGCCGGTATATTCCACGGGGGTGTATTCGTCGGCGGGAAGTACCTCCTGCATGGAGGCGGCAGTCTTTTCCGCATTGATCTGCGCGATTTTGTCTGCGGTGACGAAGTTTGTAAGTCCAAGCAGACAGGCCACCACGGCGGAGATCACCAGCAGTGTCAGAGTCAGCTTGAGATAGTACCCAATTTTGGAGTTTTTCATGCTGCATTTTCCTCCTTCTTGGGTTTTACATAGCCAAAACGCTTGGGCACACCGATCTTATCCAGCAGCAGAACACAGATGTTCATAATGAGGATGGCGTAGCTGACGCCCTCGGCATAGGAACCAAAGTAACGGATGAGCATGGTGATCAGGCCGCAGCCGATGCCGTATACGATCTGACCCCATTTGGTAACGGGGGAGGTGGCATAGTCGGTTGCCATGAAGATGGCACCCAGCATCAGACCGCCGCAGCACAGATGATAGGCCATCCAGGTAAGGCGATCCGCGCCGCCCTGGGGGAACAGGAAGGCGATGATAGCCACGGTGCCGATGTAAGCCAGAGGGATTCTGGGGGAGATGACCTTCCGAACCACCAGATAGATGCCGCCGGCCAGCAGTAGAATGGCAGAGGTCTCACCTAGGGAGCCGCCAATGTTGCCAATGAAGCAGTGCATCAGGCTGGTTTCGGGCAGCAGGCCCCCGTGAAGGGAAGCCATGGGGGTGGCGGAGGTGACAGCATCGGCATTGGAACCAATGAGGTTCAGGGATGTGCCCGGGGCCACCCAGGTGGTCATAATGACAGGGTAGGAGAACAGGAAGGCACGGCCTGCCAGGGCAGGGTTTAAGAAGTTGGTGCCGATGCCGCCGAAGAGCTGCTTTACCACCACGATGGCGAAGAATGCGCCGATGATGATGGTCCAGTAGGGAATGGTAACGGGACACACCAGGGCCAGGAATACGCCGGTAACGATGGCAGAGCAGTCGCCAATGGTGCAGTCCTTTTTCAGAAGCTTCCGGTATGCCCACTCAAAGAACACGCAGGCGGCCACGGAGATGGCAATGACGCAGAGGCTCCGAAGACCGAAGAAGAACATGGATGCGATCATGGCGGGAGCTAGTGCGATGATCACGTCCACCATGATGCTTCTGGTGTCGTCAGACGTGTGAACGTGGGGCGAACAGGAAACGGTAAGATTCACATTTTCAAAATCCATTTGTGCCGCCTCCTTTAATTCTTCTTGGCGGAGGCCTCGCGGACCTTCACCTTGGCGTTTTTGAAGCTCTGTACCAGAGGAATGCGCGCGGGGCAGATGTATGCACAGGAGCCGCACTCGATGCAGTCGCCGATGTTCCGTCGGTTCAGCTCGTCAATGTTGTTCTTGCGCTCTGCCTGATACAGGTACAGGGGCATCAGATGCATGGGACACACACCAACACAGCGTCCGCAGCGGATGCAGTGGGGCTGAGCCACCTCCACCTTCTGCTTTTTGGTGAAGCAGGTGATGGCGTTGGTGCCCTTGATGATGGGAACGTTGAGATCAAACTGGGTCAGGCCCATCATGGGACCGCCGGTGAGCACCTTGTAGGGTTCCTCAGAGAAGCCGCCGGCAGCGGCGATCAGGTCGGTGTAGGGGGTGCCGATGGGTGCAAGGAAGTTCTTAGGCTCCTTGATGGCTTCGCCGGTGACGGTAAGACCTCGCTGAACCAGGGGCATGCCCAGATATACGGCATCATAGATGGCGGCACAGGTAGCAGCGTTGAACACGCCGCAGCCCACAGCCGCAGGCAGACCTCCGGGAGGCACCTGACGACCGGTGACAGTCTGGATCAGTTGCTTTTCAGCGCCCTGGGGGTAGCGGGTTTTCAGAACCTGTACTACCACGTCGCCGCCGGCAGGACATTTATCTTTTAGAATCTCAATGGCGGTTTTCTTGTTGGCTTCAATGCCGATGTAGCCCTTGCTGAGACCAAAGACCTTCAGCAGGATGCGAAGACCTTCAATGACCCGTTCGGGGGTTTCACGAAGGAGCCGATCATCGGATGTGATGTAGGGCTCACATTCCGCAGCGTTGACGATGATGGTATCCAGTTTGCCCATGCCGCTGGAAATTTTCACGTCTGTGGGGAAGGTAGCGCCACCCATGCCGGCAATACCGGCATCATGGATAATCTGGGTCAGCTCTTCCGCAGTCAGTCCTTCCACGTTCTCCCGGGGCACAATGTCCTCGCACAGTGTATCCTGGAAGTCATTTTCGATGACCACGGACATTACATTGGTGCCGTTGGGATGAGGCCGTGCTTCTACAGCCAGCACCTTGCCGGAGACGGAAGCGTGGACAGGAACGCACAGGCCGGTATTGTCACCGATCTTCTGGCCCACCGTCACCAGATCGCCCTTTTTCACCAGGGGCTTACAAGGCGCACCGATGTGCATGCTCATGGGGATAACCACCTGAGCAGGTGCCGGCAGACGTTCTATGGCCATTTCGCAGGAAAGGGATTTTTTATCGTTGGGGTGTACCCCACCGAAAAATCCAGCCATATTGTTCACCTCTCATATTTGTATTCAGCCCCAAAAGGGGCACAATTTGATACAATATATCATACAGGTTAAAAGGCAATTTGTCTACAGCAGTTTTTGACCATTTTGGTTGAAATCCGTTCCGAAATCACAAAAAATAAAAGTGAAATAAATTAAAAATAGCACTTGCGTTTTAGAAAATGACGTGATATAATGTATCTCACACTGCGGGTGTAGTTCAATGGCAGAACATCAGCTTCCCAAGCTGAATACAGGGGTTCGATTCCCCCCACCCGCTCCAAAGTACATATGGAGGCGTAGCTCAGCTGGTTAGAGCGCACGGTTCACATCCGTGAGGTCGAGGGTTCGAGTCCCCCCGTCTCCACCATCTCTGGTGTACAATAAAGATATGCCAAACAAAATCCACGAGAAATCGTGGATTTTTGCTATGTAGTCAGAGAAAATAAGCTGTTTTCGGGATAAAAAGTTCGATGATTAGAAGGCAAAGCGATTTTCTGAGAATGCACATAGCCAGAGATATATTCCCGGTATTTTACAATTTGTTATGACTTGAACCCTTGTTCTCACTACATAAAGTCCACATGGAACATAATTTGCCGCCTGTTGGAAGAAAAGTATCATTCCAACAGGCGGCTTTTTGCGTTTTTAGGCAGGTTTTCTTAAAGTTTGTTAGTTCTGCTTCGTTTTCGGACGGTTCTTCGTTGCTTCTGGTGAATGGCTTCTTTCATGCTTTCAAAGTATACTTGCGTTGCAAATTACATGAAAGGCGGAATACCGATGGAACGAAAAAATCTTTGCGCCCAGATCCCAATCAGCCTGCACAATAAAGTGCGGCAGGAACAACAGGAGTCGGGCAAGTCCCTGAGCGACTACATCACAGAAGTTTTAACCGAATACTACGAAGGAGGACACAACACCATGGCAGCGACCAGAACCCTTGCGATTCAGATTTCCGAGGAACTCTTCCAGAAGCTGAAAGCATACCTTGCAGAAGAATCCCGACTGCGTGGCCGGAAGATCAGCCCGAAGGAGTTCATCATCGAGCTCATCGAAGAAGCCATCGAAGGAGTTCCGGATTATCAGCAGGGCATATACAGCACAAAAATCCCATGGCTAAAAAGCGTTCCATTTGTAGTTATACTGCAGAAGGCCGAAAAGGACTACACGATAATCTGCGTGTGAATACGAAGTTAATGCATGCACTTATGTCGCAATCCTGCCGATACAGAACGGCGGAATATGCTGATAACCGCATATCGCTGTTCTCGGCACAATGGGGGAAATGCGCTGTTACCGGAAGGGAATTTCAAGTTGTTTCAGACATCCATTGTCACCACATTATTCCAAGGATTTTGGGTGGAACAGACGCTTATGGGAACTTAGTTTTAGTACTTACCCTTGTCCATAGGCTGATTCATGCCACCCAGAAAGCCGTCATCGACTACTATATGAGGTTACTGAATCTCAGCACCTCTCAGCTTGCAAAAGTAAATATGTTGCGAATCAAAGCGGGACTGTCTCAAATTTAATGCGAAACAACAGCTTTCTTTTGGTAGATTGAATTAAGCAAAAGATAATTTAATTGATGGAACGCGGAGTGCAGCGAAAGTTGCACGCTCCGTGTGAATGGGGGGAAAAGCCTGAGGCCAAAAAAGCCAGGGGCTTACCTATCCATATCCGACCAGTGTGGTTACATCGAATCCGGCGCCATGCTCAAGCACTCCTACTGTCCCACCGGCGTCCAGTGGTTCAAAAACCAGGGACAGTGGGTGGACCGCAGTGTTACCCCCGAACCCGGCTACATAATTTACTTCGATTGGGACTATGACGGCATCAGCGACCACATCGGCATCGTGGAATACAGCGACGGTGGTGTCGTGTATACCATTGAAGGCAATGCCAACGACGCCTGCCTGAGACTTGCGTATGTGGTGGGTAGTCGGAAAATATTGGGGTATGGAATAATATCTTGAGTATAGAAACAGCTCCTCAGAAGCAGCATTGCCTCTGAGGAGCTGTTAATTTATGCG
>CAZEPQ010000117.1:0-5965 GCA_964514175.1 uncultured Oscillospiraceae bacterium | reverse complement strand
TTAGGGCTAACTGGAGACCTTTTTTATTTTGCGCTATTTTGCAACGTGCCCATTTTTTCTGATAAAGGGGAATTTAAAAGCCCCACAGACGAAAAGGACTGCTGCCGAAAGGCAGCAGTCCAAATTTCATCAGAAGGGGAGATTACAGGCCGTAAGCCTCGCAGTAGTTGTCGTAAGCTTCCTGATAGATCTCGATGCACTCGTCCAGACCCATGTCAACCAGAGTGTTGATGAAGTTGTCCCAATCTTCCTCGAAGTTGTATTCGCCCATGACGAACTTGAAGACCTCGGTAGCAGCCAGAGTGTTGATGTCGCTCCACAGCTCGCTGTAGCGGGTGGAAGCATCATAGTCTAGCTCAACCTGTGAGGGCATGGTGTACAGATCGTCCATGGTCTCGGTCCACAGCTCCATAGCGGCCAGGTTGGCCTCGGAGTAGGTGCGGAACATTCTGTCAAAGTCAGCCAGGGTAGCGGCGCAAGCCAGAGTGTAGTAGGTGGTTGCGAAGGAAACCATGGGGAACTCGGGGTTGTTCAGAACGGTATCGTTCAGATAGCCGTTGCCATTCTCGTCACGGTCCATGGAAACGCCCTCGATGCCGTAGTTGGCCAGCTCGATGCCTTCCTTGGTGAAGTAGAAGTCCAGATATGCACAAGCCAACTCAATGTTCTCGCAGCAGTCGGAGATGGAGATGCTCTTGCCCATAGCGTTGGCGCCAGTCTGGGAGGTGCCGAAGTGGAAATTCTCACCGTCCAGAGTGGGCTCTGCAACGCCGACGATCTCATAGTTGTCGTCGAATTCCAGACCGGAGGCGGTGTTCTTGTCGATGTTGTCAGCCTGAGCGACCCAGAGGCCAGCGTTGCCGCCTGCGATGTAGGCGTCAGCGTTGGAGGTCCAGGGGTCGGTAGACTCGGTAGCGAAGCCGGGGTTGATGATGCCTTCGTCATACCACTGGGCAATCATCATCATGTACTCCTTGTATGCCTCATCCAGGAAGCCGTTGTAAACAACGCCGTCCTTGACGTACATGTTGGAAGCGTCGTCGATGGCATAGCCGGTGGTGCCCATGCCGCCGATGAGGGACAGGCCGGACAACTGGCAGCCACCCTGCATCAGCAGAGCGTGGTCAGCGCCGTACTCGCTGACGAACATAGCCAGAACATCGTGGAACTCCTCGTAGGTGGTGGGGACTTCCATGCCCTGCTCATCCAGCCAGTCCTTACGCATCTGCATGCCGCCCTGAACATAGTAGTCATCAGAGATGCAGATGACTTCGGGCATCTGGCCGTTCTGGTTGATGGCAACGGTCTTGTAAGCGTCATAGTAATCCAGTGCTGCCCAGAAGTTGGGGAGCAGATCCTGGTACTCCATCAGGTCGATGGCAACGCCGTCCTCGATCATGGCCTCGGTGCTGGCGTACTGCTGGGAACCGCCGGAGATCAGGTCGGTCAGGTCGCCGGAAGCAACCATCAACTGGAAGTTGGTGTCCTGAGACTCGGAGTTCACGATAACGAACTCGATGTCCACACCGGTGAGTTCCTCGGCATACTTGTGAGCTTCGATGTCATCATAGCTGTTGACATTGAACATGGACATGTAACCGGGCAGCTCGACGAAGTAGCTCAGAACTTCGCCGTCGGAAAGAGGCAGGTTGGTGGCGGAAGCGGCCTCGAAGGGACCCTTCTCCTCAGCAACAACTTCTTCCTCTACAGGAGCTTCTTCAGCAGCGGAGCCTTCCTCTGCGGGAGCTTCTTCTGCAACAGGAGCTTCTTCTTCCTCTGCGGGAGCTTCGACAGCCACAGATTCGGAAGCAGTGCTTTCAGCGGCAGCGCTTTCAGCGGTGGAACCACAGCCTGCAAACATGGACAGGACCATGACCAGCGCCAGCAGCAATGCAAGTGCTTTTTTCATAGTGTTTACCTCCTATAAAATTTGGGCCTTTTCAGGCCATTTTACGACTACTATTATACCATCTTAATCCAGATATGCACGATACAAATTTAATTTTATTGGTTGAATTGTGCTCTAATGTTCCTATTTTGAACAATGCATTCTGGAAACAAGACACAAATTGTTTCATTTTTGTGTAGCAAACGTGAAGAAGGGGCGCAAAAAGAACACAATTTCCTCCCAAAAAAGCCGGGGCCTGATTTTTCAAAAAACCGCCCAGGGAAGTCTATGCGCCGTTGCATTTTGGAAGGGTTTCCACTATAATCATATAAATGTGTTTTTTCGACAAAGGTTCCCGGCTTTTTCCGGTGTGAATATAAAAGAGGCGAACATTTTGACCAATACCAGGACCAACGACTTTAGTACAGGCAGCGTGTGGAAAACCATTGTACGCATGGCAGTTCCCATCACCCTGGCCCAGCTCATCAATATTCTCTATAATATCGTAGACCGAATGTATATCGGTCATATCGACGGTGCCGGTGCCCTGGCCCTGACGGGACTGGGGCTGTGTTTGCCGCTGATTTCCATCGTTATGGCCTTTGCCCGGCTTTCCGGCATGGGCGGCGGCCCTCTTTGCTCCATCGAGCGGGGCAGAGGGGACTATGAAGAGGCGGAAAAGATCATGGGCAACGCCTTTACCCTGCTGCTGATCTTCGCCGTGGTGCTGACGCTGTTGGGCGAAATTTTTATGGAGCCCATTCTCTATGCCTTCGGCGCCAGCCACGACACCATTGGCTACGCCGCGGATTACGGACGCATTTACATTGCGGGAAATATTTTTGTGCTGATTTCCCTGGGTATGAACAGCTTCATTAACGCCCAGGGCTTTGCCAGAACAGGAATGGTCACCACCCTGGTGGGCGCTGTGGCAAATATTGCGCTGGATCCCCTGTTTATTTTTGTCTTTGACTGGGGCGTAAAGGGCGCAGCCTTTGCCACCGTCATTTCTCAGGCCCTGTCGGCCATTTGGGTCATGCTGTTCCTTACGGGAAAGCGGGCCCAGCTTCGGCTGAAGCTGAAAAACATGCGGCTGCAAAAGGAACGGGTCATCCGAATTCTGACGTTGGGCTTCTCCGGCTTTGTTATGGCCCTGACCAACTCCGTGGTGCAGGTGGCCTGCAACTCCGTGCTGCAAATCTACGGCGGCGACCTGTATGTGGGCGTTATGACTGTCATCAACTCCATCCGTGAAGTGGTCACCATGCCGGTTCAGGGTCTTACCGGCGCTTCCGAGCCGGTGCTGGGCTTCAATTACGGTGCGAATAAGCCTCAGCGGGTCAAGCGCGGCATTCGGTTTATCTCCGTCTGTGCCTTTGTCTATTCCCTGCTGGTATGGCTTATGATCCGGCTGATCCCTGAACCGCTGATCTCCATCTTCAACGACGATCCCGACTTGATCGCCGCAGCGGTTCCCTCCCTGAGCCTGTATTTTATGACCTACTTTATGATGGCGCTGCAATTTGCGGGACAGAGTACCTTTGTGTCTCTGGGCAAAAGCAAGCAGGCCACCTTCTTCTCCATCTTCCGCAAGGTCATTATCGTCCTGCCCCTGACCCTGCTGCTGCCCAAATTCATGGGCGTTTCCGGCGTGTTCTGGGCGGAGGTCATCTCCAATGTGGTGGGCGGCCTGTGCTGCTTCGGCACCATGTATTTCACGGTATATCGGAGATTGGGGAAAGAAACCTGAGAAATCAGCCCCTTTTGGGGAAACAAGTGACGAAAAAAGAGAAAAAATGAACGAAAGAGGGCGTTATTATGCACCATCTCTTCCTGGTAAATCCCACCGCCGGAAAAGCAGATCAAACCGAGGCCATTTCTGCCGCCGCCAAAGAACTGTGTGAAGCGCTGGGAGAATCCTATGAAATAAAGACTTCCACTTGTCGGGGCGATCTGACCCGTATGGCCCGTGAGGCCGGAGAAACCGGAAAAGAGATGCGGCTTTACGCCTGCGGCGGTGACGGCACACTGAACGAGGTCATTGCCGGTGCAGCGGAGTATGAGAATCTCTCCGTTACCTCCGTTCCCTGCGGCTCCGGCAACGACTACATCAAGCAGTTTGACAATCCCAAGGCCTTCTTTGACCTGAATAATTTTAAGGAGGTCCGCACCGAGCGGGTGGACCTGATGGATGCGGGGGGCTGTCTGGCGGCAAATATCTGCTCCGTGGGCTTTGACGCCCGGATCGGCACCTCCATCGACGCCTATCGGCGGTTCCCGCTGTTGGGCGGCTCCCGGGCCTATACTGCCAGCATTCTGGTGAATCTGGTGAAGGGCGTGTGCAAGCCTTGCCGGGTGGAGTTTCCCGACGGAAGGGTTTATGACGAAAAAATGACGCTGGTCTGTGTCTGCAACGGCAAGTGGTATGGCGGCGGCTACAACCCGGTGCCCAAGGCCTCCAACCGGGACGGCATTCTGGATGTGCTGGTGGTAAAAAAGGTGTCCCGCCTCACTGTGGCCCGGGTCATTTCCGCCTATCAGAAAGGCGAATTTGAGCGGTTCCCCCATCTGATCTCCTATCATAAGACTGATTCTGTCCGCATCATTACCCCGGAAAAGGAACCCATGAATCTGGATGGGGAGCTGCTGCGGGAAAAGGATATCACCATTTCCGTACTGCCGGAAAAGCTTCGGTTTTTCGCCCCGGTGAAGGCTTGGAAGGAAGCATAAACTGATTAGAGGTTCCGTGGTTATTTGCCAATTATCGAACTTTTCCCTGCTGGCGGGCTGAGGCAGCCTGCCCTACGTCAAGACATCCGGCTATGCATACCTGTAGGGCGGCTTGCCCTCAAGCTGCCGCACCAGTGCGTATCAAACCCCATAAACTGTGAAACAGGAAATTGCCGTTGCGTGGAAGCCTATGGGCCACCTATTGACAACTTCGCCGTAAAAGGCTACAATAACCTCAGTCGCAAAGTGAATATGAAGATGTCTTCGGGGTGCCGGACCCTTCCGGCTGAGATTGCGCCAATGGGGGCGCTGACCCGTGAACCTGAAACGGATCATACCGGCGTAGGAAAAGACCAGAGAGGATACCTCTACAGAAAAACTGCCGCATTGACCTGTTTGCAATGCGGCTTAGATTTTTCTTTGGAGGGATTTTTATGGCAAAATCCAAAAACCTCATTCGTCAGCTCTGTGAAGGGGCCATGCTGGTGGCACTGGCCCAAATTCTCAGCTACATCAAGCTCTGGGAAATGCCCTGGGGCGGCTCTGTGGTGCTCTCCATGGTGCCCCTGGTGCTCTATGCGGTCCGCTGGGGCCTGGGGCCCGGTTTGCTGGCCTCCTTTGTCTTCGGGGTACTCCAGTTTGTCTTTGATGGCGGCTTCGCCATCGGCTGGCAGTCCATCATCGGGGACTACCTGGTGGCCTTTACAGTGCTGGGCCTTGCTGGTCTCGCAAAAGGCAAAAAGGGCGGGATCTTTGTGGGCACAGTTATTGCGTGCGCTGCCCGGTTCCTGGTTCACTATGTGGTGGGCGCCACGGTTTGGGGCGCTTACATGCCCGAGGAATTCTTCGGCATAACCATGACCACCCCCTGGTTCTACTCCCTGCTTTACAACGTTGCCTACATGGGCCCCAATATCATCATCACCCTGGTGGTGTTCGGCCTTCTATGGAGGCCCATGAAGAAGTATCTCACCGGCAGCGATATTCAGTAAAAAAAGAACGCCCCAAACGGACTTCCTTGACCGTTTGGGGCGAATATTATAGGATCATACCTTGAAGTTTACGGAGGTGGAACCCTCAGAATCCTTCTGGAACTCATAGTCCTTGCCGGGGAGGATCGCATTCATCACGATGCCTACAATGGCAGCCACAGCCAGACCGGACAGGGAGATGGTGGCGGAGCCGATGGGGATCTCAATGGCACCGTTGTAGTTGACGCCGATTGCCAGGCCCATGATCATAGCAGCAACGAGCACGTTGCGGCTCTTGGTGAAGTCCACCTGATTCTCAACCACATTGCGGACGCCGACAGCGGAGATCATACCGTAGAGCACCAGAGAAACGCCG
>CAZEPQ010000116.1:0-6121 GCA_964514175.1 uncultured Oscillospiraceae bacterium | reverse complement strand
TCATCGGCGGACTCCGGGGCATGCCCGGCTGGTGTCTGGGAAATCTGGCTATCGGAATTCTGATGGGCCTCAGCTTCCGGCTGACTCGGGGCATGAAGCATGGTGCCATCTGGTGGATAATTCAGATCATTGTGATCATGGCTTCCGTGGCAGTGGGCATTCTGGGACTGAAATCCCTTTTGGAGCATGTGATCTATGCACAGCCCTTCCTGCTGCGGATCGCCAACAATATTTATGCTTTTGTGGCGGATGTGGTGATGCTGCTGGTGAGCCTGCCTATCTGCGTGAAGCTGGATTCCTATCTGAAAAAATACATGCCCCGGCTTGTGACGGAGCGGGGAAGGAGCAATAAAGCGTGAACGACTACACCTTTGGCAACCACATCTGCGCCCTGCGGGAAAAGGCCGGGCTGACCCAGAGTCAGTTGGCGGAGAAGCTGGGCGTTACCAACAAGGCTGTTTCCAAGTGGGAAAACGGCAGAGCCAAGCCCACCACAGACAATCTGAGAAAAATGTCGGCACTGTTCGGGGAACCCATCGACAGTCTGCTGAGAAGAAGGGAGCGGGAGAGAATCGTGGATATTTCCACCATTGTAATCACCGGCGGCCCCTGCGCGGGTAAATCCACCGCCATGAGCTGGCTGCAGAATCATTTTACAAAGCTGGGCTACCGGGTGCTGTTTGTGCCGGAGACCGCCACAGAACTGATCACCGGCGGCGTGGCCCCTTGGACCTGCGGAACCAATCTGGACTATCAGAAGTGCCAGATGACCCTGCAGTTCGCCAAGGAAAAGGTGTTCCGCATGGCGGCGGAGACCATGGACGCGGAAAAGGTGCTCATCGTCTGCGACCGGGGAGCTCTGGACAACAAGGCTTATATGACTGAGGTGGAATTCGCTCAGGTCCTCACGCAACTTGGCTGCAATGAGGTGGAGCTGCGGGATAACTATGACGCAGTGTTCCATCTGGTGACTGCGGCCAAGGGTGCCGAGGAATTCTACACCACCGCCAACAATTCTGCCCGGACGGAAACGGTGGAGGAGGCAGCGGCACTGGATGACAAACTCATCGCCGCATGGACCGGCCATCCCCATCTGCGTATTATCGACAATGCCACGGATTTTGACAACAAGATGAAGCGTCTGCTGACAGAGATCGCCGCCTTTCTCGGAGAACCGGAGCCCTATGAGATCGAACGAAAGTTTCTGATCCAATATCCTGACCTCGCCTGGCTGGAGGCAGAACCCAAATGTCAGCGGGTGGAGATCATCCAGACATACCTGAGATCCGGTGACGGCGCAGAGGTTCGGGTTCGTCAGCGGGGTGTGGACGGCAGCTACATCTACACCCAGACCACCAAACGGGGGGTGACGGACCTCAAACGAGTGGAGGTGGAACGCCGACTGACCCAGAATGAGTACCTCCGTCTGCTGATGGAGGCAGACCCTGATTATCGTCCCATCCGTAAGACGCGCTATTGTCTCACCTATGACAATCAGTATTTTGAAATTGATGTATACCCCTTCTGGCATGAGCAGGCTATTGCGGAAATTGAGTTGAGTGACGAAAACTCCCAAATCGTATTCCCTGCTCAGATTAAAGTAATCAAGGAAGTAACCGATGATGCAGCTTATAAAAATGCATCGCTGGCAAAAATGTAAGGCAGTATGCTCCGTTAAATCCATATGGAAGGATGG
Source organism: uncultured Oscillospiraceae bacterium (assembly GCA_964514175.1). Lineage (GTDB taxonomy): Bacteria > Bacillota > Clostridia > Oscillospirales > Oscillospiraceae > HGM13006. The sequence continues at coordinate 4,425 of CAZEPQ010000116.1, read as the reverse complement.
GCCCCTCTATGATCAGAAAACTAAAATGGAACAGCAACGTATTTGATGAGATTGAACTGGTTTATGAAAAAGCAGAAGCAAATGAGACAATCGGCAAGCTGCTTGAACAATTGGAGCTAAAGGCTCTCGAAGAGGCCAAAGCCAATTGTGGGCTATTAAAAACTGATACGGGTGCTCATATTGCGCCGGAGCAGTTTGACGGCTTGTCTGAGTCAGACAAGGAAACTGTAATAAAGGTGCTAGCCGGAATGGGGCTGAGTTCAATTAGTCAGAATATCGAATCAGCAACAATCTACATTCGCTTTTCTGCCCAAATACAGACCGTGTTGGCATGCACTTTTTTTGATGTGCTGAACAGACTTGAAAAATTGGATGGAGCCATCAACTTTTTGCATCCGAAGTGGACATTGGAGTTGCAGCTTCCCTTAGGCGGAAAGACAGGGATGTTCCAGTGGGAACTGCTTATTATGCAGTTATATCCCTGGATCACTGTTAAAGAGACATCCACAAACGAAGCGGCATCCGGAAGCAACTTGTCAATGAACAAGAATTCTACAAATAAGCAGTCCGAAAACAAGCCGCCCAAGGAACCCTCGAATCGTAAGGGGTCTGGCGAGTTTCTGCAGGAGATGAACTCAAATCCAGCGTTTGTCACTGTGCTTGATAAAGCCAAACAAGAACTCGGACGAGCAATACAGAAAGGACAGTTCTCTCTAAAACATCAAGGTAAAACCTTGGCTTTCGACCAGTGGAATCAGCTTTCTGAGATAGAAAGGTTCAATTTTATCCTAGCAATGGGAAATCACGGAATCTCCGTTCATGCGGTTATCTGCGTTGATTTTGCTGAGATCATTCCGAACTGTGTGGCAATGATGTTGCTTTACAGCGTGTGGAGTGGTCAAGGGTGCAAACAGATAATTGATGCGGGTGATGGAACTGATGTTGCTAAACTTGCCGAGGCGCTGACGCTATTGCATAATTGCTATGACAAATGGGAATGTACAATTGCACATCCTGTTTTTATTAAAATCGGAGAACAGGGGACACAGCAATCAAGCGTTCTAAATACAACTGATGAGAATTCTCAAAATAAGAAGCCGTTTTGGAAGAAGCTGTTTGGGAAATAATAAACAATTCAGTACGAGAAGAGCTACCTTTACAATAGTATTCGGAACAACGGATACAAACAGTCTGATTGTGAACACATCCGAATGTCCCGAAGGTTGCATAGAAAAACACTTTCTACAAAACAGAGAGCTTTTTGTGAGGCCTACCTCTTCGTCAACTGAGAAGCAAGTTCCCGGTTTTGATGTGCGTGCTATCGGCTGTATTGGATGTTCCGGTAAGTAAGTTATTAGAAGAAATATAGGAAAAGACCTGAGATGCAGTTCATACCACATCTCAGGTCAATTTATACTCTCAATCGGCTACAGGTAGATGTCCCTGTGGGGCCTCCGCATTGGTGCGTCTTTCATCCAATCCAATACTTTCAGCGCAAACAGAAAGTATTGGCCGTCGGAGACACCCAGGAAGCATCATCTTATTTTGTAGACAGATTGATTCTATTGTTTCCGTTTCTACACCTGATGAGACAATCTCATTTTTATCATCAATGAATTTTCTCAAAAACTTCCGGGCCGTGCTTGCACAGGGGACATACAAAGTCCTCCGGCAGTTCCTCACCCTCATGGACATAGCCGCAGATGGTACACCGCCAGCCCTTCGCTTCCGGCTTTTTCTCTGGCTTCGGCTTGATGTTTGCCTGATAGTAGCTGTAGCTGACGGGATTCGCGCCCTCCAGCACATCACAGTCCACTACATCCGCAAGGAATTGGGTATGGGTCCCCAGATCTATGGAGGAAACCACCTTGCAGCTCATGTATCCGCAGGAGGACCAGGTGAGATAGGGCACACCGTGGACATCTTGATTTACCTTCAGATTTGCGAATTTGTCCACATCCCGACTGGACTGGAAGCCAAAATGCTGGAACAGGCCAAAGGGGGCGGATTCGTCCAAAAGAGACACCGCAAAAACGCCGGAAGCAGCGATCAGATCATGGGTGTTGTTGGACTTATTCACGGCAACGGTGATGCGAAGGGGCTTGCTTGTTACCTGCATGACCGTGTTGACGATGCAGCCACCGGTTTTTTTCCCGTCTCTGGAAGACAGCATATACAGGCCGCAGGTGATATTGTACAGTGCTTTGGTGTTCATGGCTTTACTCCTTTCAGAATTCGGTTTTCTTGGGCAGTATCAATTGCTCCGCTATGGAATATACGCTCATTTCTATCACCCTTTCATATTCTTGCCTTTATCATCGCAGATTATTGGAAAAAGTCAAGCAAAAAGTGGAGTGCCGGAATGAAACGACAAAATCCCCGCAGCACAGACCGGAAAGCCCAACTTTCCGGCGCAGTGCTGCGGGGGATTTTAATTGTCTTTCTTGCGAAATACCAGCAGCTTGCTGCCAACATAGTTGAGGATCACAACCAGAACATTCACCAGCAGCTTCATCAACATGCCGTTCCAGCCAAGCACATCCACGGCAACATACATCAGCACCAGTTCCAACACACCGGTGCCCACCCGGCAGCCAAAGAAGCTGCCTGCCTCCGGCAGAAGTACCTTGGGAGACCAGTCGTGGCTGCGGAAGACAAAGGGCTTGTTGGTGAGAAAGGCCATCAGCACCGCCAGTACCCAGGCAATGACGACGCTGGGGGTGTTGGCAATGTGCCACACCTGGTAGCACAGATAGTATGTTGCCAGATTCACCAGCGTGGTAACTCCGCCGAAGAAAAGATAGGCGATGACATCCCGATATTTACGGAACAGAGCAAGGATGGTTTGCATAAAATACCTCTTAGTTACTTGCTGACCATGAGCTTACGTTTTTTCCATGCGCCAGAGAAGTAATAATAGTTGCCCATGATGGTGCTGACATAGCCTGCCAGGGCGTTGCCCCAGAAGTAGCCCCAAACGCCCATGTCCATGGGTCCGGCCATGAGAATACACAGGCCGATTCGGACGATTACACCGTCCAGCATGGCAATGATCAGGCTGAGACTGCCGTTGCCGATGCCGTTGACCAGGGCCAAACCGGTGGTCATGGTGGCAAATCCTGCAAACATCACCACCAGGGTCACCATAAAGTGAGGTGCCTGGGAGATGACCTCCGCATCCTGGGTAAACATGCGGAAGAGGGCCTCGGGGAATACCAGGCAGACAAAGGCCACCACCACAAAGAATACTGCACAGTACAGGTTGCCGAACCAGAAAATCTTCTTCACCCGGTCGTTTTTCCCTGCGCCCAGATTCTGACCGAACATGGTGGAAGCGGCGGTGGAGATGGAGTTGGTGATTATGAACATCAGACTCTGGAGCTTGCCGCCAATACCATAGACGGAAGAGAACACCAGGCCATAGTTGTTGATGCCGGCGGAAACATACAGCATGGAAATGTTGATGGCGGAGGTCTGAACCGTCAGGGGCAGGCCCAACTGGCTGAGGGATTTAAAGGTACGTCTGTCGATCTTAAAGCTCCGCAGTTTGAAATCAAAGCCGAAATTCTCTCTATGTTTGTAAAGATAGATCATTGCAATGATATAGGACACCGCCTGAGACAAGGTGGTTGCCAGTGCGGCACCGCCTGCGCCCATGCCCATGGGGCCCACAAACAGGATGTCCAGAATCACGTTCAAAACTGCGGAAATGGCAATAAAAATAAAGGGACGTGTGGAATCACCCATGCCACGGAGTATCGCGGACACCGTGTTGTAGCCATAGACGAAGAACATGCCTGCGCTGCATATCACCACATAATCCTTTGCCTGCTCCATGGCCTCCGCAGGCGTGTTGAGCAGCGTCAGCAGCGGCTTGTGGAGGGAAATACCCAGAACGGTAAACAAAATCGCAAAAATGGCGATGGAGGTAAAGGTGGTGCCGATGGTGCGTCTTACGCCCTCATGGTCCTTTGCGCCCACCAACTGAGAAATGAAGATCTGTGCGCCGGAGGAATAGCCAATGGCAAGGCAGCACAGGAGCCAGGTAATCTGACCACCGATAGAAACCGCTGTCAGGCCGGAGGAACCCACATACTGGCCCACAATGACCATGTCTACCAGATTATACACAGTCTGGAACGCGTTGGACAGCATGAAGGGCAGGGAAAACGTCAGCAGGCCCTTGCCGACACTGCCCTGGGTCAAGTCTCTGATCATAGTTTTTTCCATAAATAAATCGAATTCTCCTTAGAAAGTCTACTTTTTTCTGAAAGAAATTATAACACGATATATATGTTCCTGCAACCCAAGGTTCAGCAAAGAATTATATCGGAACTTGTGAAAAAGCATAAAAAGGGGCCGCACCGAAGGGTCAATGTCACTAAGTTAGTGACACTGGCCCCAAACACAGCTCCATAACGAGTG
>CAZEPQ010000115.1:0-6127 GCA_964514175.1 uncultured Oscillospiraceae bacterium | reverse complement strand
AGGAAGAGTCCAACCTGGCTGCAGAAGTTGCTGCTGCTCTGAAGGGCTAATCTTAAATCGCATTTTTAAAGCTGTCGCGTGAAAACGCGGCAGCTTTTTTCTACTTTTTGAGGGTTGTTCATTCTCTGGTGCGAAATCTCGTATTGTTTCCGAGGACGGAATCTGATATAATTGAGGAAAATTCGCAGACAAATTATTATGTCGGGAGGACGAAAACATGGACCGAAGAACGCTGTCGGATGAGGCCCTGGTTAGCATCTGGGAGGATCAGCGGGAAATTAAAAATCTGATGGGCCGATATACCCGGGCGCTGCTGCACAAGGAAGAGGAGGAGATCCCGGAGCGGTTTTGGAGTAGCCGGGAGGATATTTCTCTGGGTGTCAACGGAGGCTGGTATCTGGGCAGAAAATCTGTCGGAAAATATTATCAATATTTTTCTGATAAAATGGCCCTGACAGACAGCCTTGTGGCATCCCGGTTTGGTGGCCTCAAGGAACTTCAGGGAGCCAAAGGCATCGGCTATCTCGAAATGAAGGCCCTTTCCACGGACCTTGTGGAGATCGCGGGGGACGGAAAGACCGCAAAAGGCATGTGGACCTGTTCCGGGCAGGTGCCGGAGTTTACTGCCTCTGGTCCGGTGACCCATCTGACCTTTGGAACCTATGCGGTGGATTTTATCCGGGAGGATGGCACCTTTAAAATATGGCACATGCAGTATTTGGAGGAAATCAACCATCCCCAGGGCGAAAAATGGTGGGAATCGGTCCGGCAGCGCCCAGAACTGCCGGAATTTCAGACGTTAAAAGACATTCAGCCGCCCAAACCAGATGTGGAGACAGTGCTGTGGGAGAAATGGTTCCCGGGACGGGGAATTTGCGAACTGCCGCCCATGCCGGAGGCTTATGAGACCTTTGAAGAAACGTTTTCCTATGGATTTTGCGGGGAGGTGACAGCATGATCGGTGAAAAAGTTACATGGTATGAAAATTTGAGCTGCACCCCGCATGAAATGTTGGGCCGCATTCTGGATGTGGAGGAATGCAAGGCGCTGGTCAGCCGTCAGATCTTGAATTACAACAGTGGTAGAAATGCCGATAGTCTCGAAGAACTGTGGGTGACTGAAGAAGCCAACAGAAAAACGGCTTCCTATGCTTCCCATTGGGGCTTTTACACAGGCATGGAGTCCATTGAGAAATATTATGTCAACTCTTTTGGATCGGAAATTAAAAAGCATAAGGGCGTGTCCCTCCACAGAGGGGTGAATACTCCTGTTGTGTTTATCGCAAAGGATGGAAAAACCGCCCAAGGCATGTGGCTCGTGGACGGAGAAGAAACCTGGCAGCGGCAGGATGGAACGGTGCAGGCGCTCCACCTGTTTGGTCGCATCGGGGTGGACTTTGTTCGGGAGCAGGACGGATGGAAGATTTGGCATTGGGTGGACATCTATCAAATGACCAATCCGGTGGGGGAGGATATTGCACAGTCCCCGGTGACAAGACTGCCGGAGGATGAGCTCTTAAAGCCCATGTTTATGGCGGCAGGGCCGGATATCCCCATGCAGACCCACTACCCCGAATATCACGATACCGACGGCTGGCCGCAGTATCCCGGCACCCATGATACCTATGGGCCGGAACACAGCTACGGTCCCGATGGGCATCCCGGCCTGATGGATCAGGTGACGGATGTAAACTGGGCTATGCGAATGGCACTGAATAAGGCTTGGGGAAGGACGGTGAAGCGGGGATGAAGGAACATTTGAGCTTGGAACAGAGAATTTTTAACGCCTACGGCTCTCAGGAGTGTGAGCGGCTTCACGGCATTCATCAGCTTTTGTCCGAATCCGGGCGGCTTCGGGAGGAATTTCCCTTTATATGGGCCCAGCGGTCGGATATCTCCTGGGGATTCAACTGGGGGCGGTGCATTGGGTGGCAGGAGGTGCTGTATGCCCAGTTTGTGAATCTGGGGCAGATGTCCATGCAATATGACGTCACCATCCCCAAACTGTACCCGGAGACGGCTTTGGCGGAGGCTGGCACCTCCGGTTTTCAGGAGTACAACGAGCTGAATTCCGGGGTCATCGAGGTGGCTGACGACGGAAAGAGCTGTCGGGCTTCCTGGATCTGCCACGGTATGCAGTACACCCATTTTAAGCCTAACGGCAAGCGTTACGGCGCCAATACCATGGAGCGCTATGGTGCGGACTTTGTGTATGACAAGCGGGATGGACACTGGAAATTCCTCCACGAACAGGTGGCATCGGATGGGGCTTGTCTGCCCTTTGATGCCGGAAACTGGGCCTATGACAGCTACGTTGCTCTGGCAAAGAAGATGCCGGACGGAAATCCTGTGGAGGAAGAAGCGGCTCCCGCCGGAGGTCCGCCGCCCTGTTCCGATCCAGGTAGCCTCCATGAAGGCTACAGCGCATTGCAGCCAGTTCAGAAGTCGGTGGATGCGCCGGTGCCCTACAAAACGCTGGATGACGAGAATAGCTATACACCTTTGTCTCTGCGGCCCGAACCGAATTTGTTTCGGTATGATCCAGAAAGTGGCCAGTGGCATGTGAATCGCGGATAAGGATTGATTAAAATATGAAAAAGCAAAACCAGAGCAGCGCGCTCTGGTTTTGTCTTTTCCGTTAGTCAGCTCTTTGAACCCATTCCAGCTCTTTTGCGGGAATCTCTACATAATCATCGGCCTTTTCGCCCACCCGCATGATAACCTTTTTGATCCCAGCCTGAATAATCAGCTTGGCGCAAACAGGGCAGGGCTTGGAGCTGCGGATGGAGTTGTCGGAGGGCTCGATACAGACCAGATAAAGATCCGCACCGATGGTTTGCTGTCGGGAACAGTTCAGAAGTGCGTTTTGCTCGGCGTGCAGGGCACGGCAGATGCCATAGCCGTCTCCTTGATGCATATCGCGCTCCATTCTGGGGCACTTGCCGATTTCGTAGCAACTGTCAAAATCCCGGGGCGCACCGTTATAGCCGGTGGAGATCACGGCATCGTCCTTTACGATGACCGCGCCGTATTTGCGCTTGAGGCAGGTGCTGCGGTAGGCGAAGATCTCGGCACAATTTAAATATGTGTCTACCTTGGAAATTCGTTTTCCGGCTTCGGGCTTGACCATGAAAATCACTCCTGTTATATCAATTGTGTTTGAACCAATGCTGGGAAAAATAATCGGGTGTGGTGGTGATGGAGATGGTTTTCCCTGTCAGAGGATGGGGGAAAGTCATTTCAGTGCAGCAGAGCTGCTGAACCTCCAGCCCCAGGGTATCTGAAAAAACTCTGGATTCTTCTGTGGAATACACAGGTTCACCCAGAAGTGGGGCGCCGGATGCCATGGCGTGGAGCCGGATCTGATGTGTACGGCCTGTCAGTGGGTGGAATGCGTAAAGATTCCACAGACCATGCCTTTCCAGCAGTTCAAAACCGGTTCTGGAGGGCTGCCCGTCCTCCCGGATGGTGCGCCACAGGGAATCGGCGGAAAGTCTGTCGATGGGCAGATCAATGACCCCTGTTTCCGTGGGCAAAGCTCCATAAGTGGGCGCAATGTAGGTTTTGTGTATTTTTGCTTTCTCCATGGATTCTGTCAGGATGCTTTTTATATAACCGTTTTTGGCGAAAATGGTAACGCCGGTGGTATCCCGATCCAGTCGGTTCACTGGATGGACAGTGCCTCCGGTGTAGGAAAGGAGTCGGTTTGCTAGGGTTCCTGTATTCCTGGTAGCGGAGGGGTGGATGATGATGCCGGCGGGCTTATGGAGGGCGATGATGGCTTCGTCCTCGTATAAGATGTGCAGTTCTCCGGGCTCCGGAGGAAAATCTGCGTGTTCCTCTGGCAAGGTCAGGGAAATTTCGTCTCCCGGGGCCACGCGGTGATCCGCGTAAACTGCTTCGCCGTTGACGAAAAACTTGGTCTGGTACTTCACCCGCTTGATATAGCCTGCGGACAGGTGCATCCGGTATCGAAGAATGGAAAAGAGCTTCTTTTCTGCATCCTCCGGCTGCACTGTGTAATTTAGAGTCATGGTTCCACCTCCGGAAACATTATACCTTATTTCGGGAGAAATGTCCAAAACAATGTCAGATATCCTCCTTGAGGAATAGAATGCAGGCAGGAGGTGAAAAGTATGACACAATACTTAAACGCCTGGGTCGTTGGGGGAGACGGACGCTACAAGTGGGCGGTAAAATGTCTTCGGGACAGCGGCATACCTGTAAAGACCTGGGGTGTACCGGGAGAAAAGAATCAGACGGAACATCTGACGGAGGCGCTGCAGGATGCCAATTTGGTGCTACTGCCCATGAAGCCCTTTGATCGGGACGTGCTGACGGTGGGTGATGAGGCTGTAGATGCTGGATTGCTGCCGAAGCTTTTGGGTCAGGGGGCCGTACTGGTGGCGGGCAGCTTTCCCGCAGATCTGGAGGCCTGGCTTCAAAATCAGGGGGTCAAATGTATTTCCTTCCTGGAGCTTGAAAGCTACCTGCTGAAAAACGCAGCGGTGACGGCGGAAGGCGGGGTATATCTGGCATTGAAGGCCATGGAGAGAACGGTGTTCGGGGCAAAGGCGTTGGTCATTGGCTGGGGGCGAATCGGGAAATTCCTTGCGGAAAAGCTTCGGGGCCTTGGGGCGGATGTGACGGTGGCGGTTCGAAAAACGACCCAAAAGGCAGAACTGGAATTACTGGGATATTCCACAGAGGAAACCGGGGTGTATGAAAACGGCCTCGGTAAATATGATGTAATTTTCAATACGGTACCGAAACAGGTGGTGTCCCCGGAGCGGTTTGAAACCATTGGGGAGGACTGTGTTGTCATAGAGCTGGCTTCCTTGCCGGGCGGTTTTCCCCAGGAACACTTGAGTCGGGTGGTAATGGGTCAGGCGCTGCCGGGAAAGACAGCACCCAGGACTGCGGGAGAAAATCTGACTGCGGCAGTGCTGTGCTGCCTGAATGGGGAAGGGAGGACGCTGGAATGAGAGATGAAGTTGTTGGTTTTGCTATGACAGGCTCCTTTTGCACCTTTGAGGCGGTGTTTCGGGAGCTGGAGCGATTCACGCAGACCTTTAAGAATGTAATTCCCATTATGTCGGAGATCAGCGGAACCGTAGACACCCGCTTTGGAACGGCGGATGATCATATTCAGCGGATCACAGAGCTATGCGGAAGAAGACCTCTGCGAAGCATCAAGGAAGTGGAACCGATTGGACCCAAGGGTCTACTGGATATTCTGGTGATCGCACCCTGTACGGGGAATACTTTGGGCAAGATGGCGCTGGGGATCACGGATTCCACAGTGACCATGGCGGCCAAAGCGCAACTGAGAAATGAAAAACCGGTGTTGCTAGCGGTTTCCACAAACGATGGCCTGGGGGCCAGCGGAAAGAATATCCTGGAACTAATGCAAAAACGCCATGTATATATGGTGCCCTTTGGGCAGGATGATCCAGTGGGAAAGCCTGCCTCCCTCAAAGCGGATATGACTCGTATTACCGAGGCAGCAGAAGTGGCGCTGGTGGGAAGACAAATACAGCCGGTGCTGATTGGGAAATGAAAATTGCCGGAACCTGAACGGTTCCGGCAAAAATTAAAGGTCTCTTAAATCGTAGGGGGTTGCCTGATAGACATAGTAATTGAGCCAGTTGGTGTAGAAGAGCTGACCGGCAGCACGCCAGTTTACAAGGGGCCTCTGAGTGGGGTCGTCATTGGGGAAATAATTCTCGGGAACGGCAATATCCATGCCCTTGTTTTTGTCACGGAAATATTCCGTACCCAGGGTTTCGGCATCATATTCCAGGTGTCCGCAGACAAATACCTGCCGTTTGTCCGGAGTGGAACAGGCGAAAACGCCTGCCTGGGGGGAGGTGGACAGCAGCTCCAGTTCGTGACAGGTACGAATGTCCGCTTCGTAGATTTCCGTGTTGCGGGAATGGGGGGCATAGAAAATGTCGTCAAAGCCACGGAACAGGGGGTCGGTGTTATCCATGATGTGATGGGGATAAACGCCAAAGATCTTGGCGGGGGTGTTGTGCTTCGGAATGCCATAGTGATAATAAAGACCGGCATATGCGCCCCAGCAGATGTGCAGGGTGGAGTAGACATGGGTTTTGGTCCATTCCATG
>CAZEPQ010000114.1:0-6135 GCA_964514175.1 uncultured Oscillospiraceae bacterium | reverse complement strand
TGGAGGACTATGCCATTGATATCATCATCGGCAAGGGCCCTTCCGCCAACTCCATTCGACTGGATCTGCCCAAGTTCACCCTCATTGGTGCTACCACCCGGGCAGGACAGCTTTCCTCGCCCCTTCGTGACCGCTTTGGTGTGTCCCTGCGGCTGGAGCTGTACCAGCCCAAGGAGCTTCAGAAGATCGTTCTCCGCAGTGCGGCTCTGCTGGGGACGGAGATTGACCCGGAGGGAGCTTATGAGATCGCCTCCCGCAGCCGCGGTACGCCCCGGCTTGCCAACCGGATGCTGCGAAGGGTTCGGGATTTTGCTCTGGTCTATTACGATGGTGTGATCACCAGAGAGGCGGCAGACGACGCTTTAAACCGTCTGGAAGTGGATCATCTGGGTTTGGACGAAACGGATCGGCGCATGCTCCGCTCCATTATCACAAACTATGGCGGCGGCCCCGTGGGTCTTGAGACCTTGGCAGCAACCATTGGAGAAGAGGCCGTGACGCTGGAAGACGTTTATGAGCCTTATCTCATGCAGATCGGATTTTTGACACGGACCCCCAGAGGGCGTTGTGTCACACAACTTGCTTATGACCATCTTGGTATCGCCCATCAGCGGGAAGACGGTCAGCTCAGCATCGAATGAAAGGTAGGACATTATGGGAAAATTATTTGGAACCGACGGCATCCGCGGCATTGCCAATGAACAGTTGGATGCACCTCTCGCATATCGTATCGGTCAGGCAGCAGCCCTTGTGCTGTCCAGAAACACAGAGGAAAAGCCCGTTGTGGTGGTAGGTAAGGATACCAGAATTTCCTCGGATATGCTGGAAGGAGCCATTACCGCAGGCCTTTGCTCCTGCGGCGCAAATGTCCATACCCTGGGCGTCATTTCCACCCCTGCGGTGGCTCTGACCACCCTTATGAGCAAGGCTTCTGCCGGTGTGGTGATTTCCGCATCCCACAACCCCTATGAATACAACGGCATTAAGTTCTTTGGCCCCGACGGCTCCAAGCTTCCGGATGAGCTAGAGCTTGCCATCGAAGAGCTGATCCTCAGCGATGGGGAGCTTCCTGTGAAGAAGGGCGGAGACATCGGTGTGACCTACAATGACCGCCACTCCGCGGATTTGTATATCCGTTATCTCACCAAATCCCTCAAGGGCGAGCCCCATGACCTTCGTGTGCTGATGGACTGCGCCAACGGTGCCGCTTCCACCACGGCCCAGCGGCTCTTCAACCGCTACGACATGGATGTGACCTATATCAATGACAAGCCCAATGGGGTGAACATCAACAACGGCTGCGGCTCCACCCATCTGGAGGTACTGGGAGAAAAGGTTGCCAAGGGCTGCTACGACGTGGGCATTGCCTTTGACGGCGATGCGGATCGTTGCCTTGCCGTGGACGAAAACGGCAATGAGATCGACGGCGACAAGATCATGGCTATCATAGCAGGAGCCATGATGGAGGACGGAGACCTGAAGAACGACGGCTTTGTTGCCACTGTTATGAGTAATATGGGTCTTCACAAGTATGCACAGGAGCGGGGCTATAAGGTCCTCTGTGCCAATGTAGGTGACCGCAATGTGCGTGAAATGATGGTAAAGGAAGGCATGGTCCTGGGCGGAGAGCAGTCCGGTCACATCATTTTCCTGAACCATATGCCCACCGGGGACGGTCAGTTGACTGCCCTGCATTTTCTCAGTATCATCAGCAAGTACGGTGCGCCCGTTTCCTCTTTGATCTCCCAGATCAAGCGTTATCCCCAGGTGCTGATCAATGTGCCCGGCCCCCACAGTGCAGTGGAAAAGGATGCTCTGATCCAGAACGAAGAAGTTCAGGCAGCCATTCGGGAGAAGGAGCAGGAGATGGCAGGCAGCGGACGGATTCTGGTGCGTCCCTCCGGTACGGAGGCGTTGCTCCGAGTCATGGTAGAAGCTCCCGACGAGGAGACTGCAAACGCTGTGGCTCGGGATTTGGCGAAAGTCATCGAAAATTCACAAAAAATTCACAGTTGTTAAAATAAACTTTAGAAACTATTGACATTGCTTGGAATTATGATATAATTGGGCTTAGTTTATCGCAGTTTATCTGCGTGGCTCAGAATTGAACCCAGTTATTCCATCTTCGGCCCGTCTCTTTTGATTTCCCTTTAGCAGGCGTTTCGTTTGAGTTCTGGAATCTACCTGGATCATGGCCTAAGGCCTTGATGCGTTTGGTATTCTGAATGCCCATACGGCGAGAACGGCCACAGGCCGCTTGCAATATACTATCCCTTGCCGCTTAAGGGAACCTCCTGAGTCGCAAAGGGCAAATCTATCTGTAAAAAGAGAGGGAAAAACTATGTACGAAGACAAGATTTTGGTCTGCAAAGAGTGCGGCGCAGAGTTCACCTTCACCGCTGGCGAGCAGGAGTTTTATGCCGAGAGAGGCTTCCAGAACGAGCCCCAGCGCTGCAAGTCCTGCCGTGACGCTCGCAAGAACGCTCAGCGTGGCCCCAGACAGTATTTCACCGCTACTTGCGCTGCTTGCGGCGGCGAGGCTAAGGTTCCTTTCGAGCCCAAGTCTGACAGACCTGTCTACTGCTCCGATTGCTTCGCTCGCATGAGAGAGAACTAATTTAAATCACTGCCAGCCGACCTCAAAGGAGGCCGGCTGGTTTTCTGTTTGGAGGAACCATGATCCACCTGTATTTAAAATCTACTGAGGGAAAAGAATCCAATGCGGCTCACGAACTGCTGGAGACCGTATTAAAGGATGTCTATGGGATATCTGAACCCCGGCTGGAGCTGGGGGAACATGGGAAGCCATACTTATCCCATGGCCCGGAATTTAATATCAGCCACAGCAGGGGACATGTGGCGGTGGCTTTTTCGGATGCTCCTGTGGGACTGGATATGGAGGCGGTACGGCCTTATCTGGAAAAGCTCCCGGAGCGGATCTTTTCCACGGAGGAACTGGAATGGTTTTGCCGCAGGGGAAGAACTAAGGTGGATTTCTTTACCCTCTGGACCTTAAAGGAGAGCTATTACAAGTATTTAGGTACTGGGCTGACCGGGTTCCCCAATGGGACAAACTTTTATCAGGAGCATAAAAGGTGGAAAATGGGTGACAGTGGACTGTATTTTAAAGTCATGGAAGAAAAAAATCTCTCTCTGGCTTTGTGTAGCCAGAGAGAGATCGAGGTTACGATCCATAGGATGTAAAATTGAGGTTCAGGTCCACCCGCGTGCTGATGCCCGGAACTGACCCGCTACTGGTGTACTGCCAGGTGTCAAAGGCAAAGGGGAAGGATGGGGTATCCTGATATTCCGCCAGCCAAAATTCATAATCTTTTAGCTCGATCAGGTTATAATAACTGGAGGCAATGGACAGGTTAAAGTATACGCCGGCTTCATATCCCGCTTCCTCGATGATTTGGCAAAACCGTTTTGCACAGGCAGTCAGCTCCGAAGAACTGATGGTGGCGGTTCGGGCGTTTTCGTTGCTGATAGGCTCCCAATCGAAATAGACGGGATAGTCAATGTCATAGCCATCAATGAGGGAAAGCACTGTATAAGCCTCTGCGGCGGCTTCATCTTCGGATATGGCCTGAGAGAAGAAGTAGATGCCTACGCCGAGATCTGTGGCGGTGGCAGAGGCGATGTTATATTCAAAATATTCGTCCTGCTCGATGCTGCCATCGGTATAGCCCCGATAGCCTGCCCGCAGGATCACAAAATCCACACCGCTTTCTGCCACAGCGGTCCAGTCGATCCAGCCCTGGTGACTGGATACATCCAGACCCAACTGCCCGGTAAGGTCATGGGAAACATAGGTCTTATAGCCGTTTTCCATGCCGAAGCATTCCAGGGACAAGGTGCTGGGCGGCAGCGTAGGGGCTGCAGAAATGCTGGGAGAAGGGGATGGGGATGCTTCTTTCTGGGCAGAATGACTGAAAAGTCCAATCAGCAGAAGAAGTACCGCAATGACGGCAACCAGCAGCAGAAGCACGGCAGTCAGGGGCTGCATGGAATGCTTCTTCGTGGTCTTCTTTTTTTTCTTACGTGTATTGGTTTGCGCCATTATTGGCCTCTCTTTCAAAAAATAGAATGGAATGATCCATGTTTTCAAGACAGTATATCATAGAAAAAGAAAATCTCCAATGAAAATTTAAAATTTAAGAAAATATTCATTGTTTCATCCGATAAAATGGTGTAAAATGATGAAACAGATACTAAGGAAAGGAGTCCTGCCAATGGCCAATACGTCCGGCAATCGCAAACAGAGCGGAAAACAGTCCCAACAGCGACGCAAAGCACAATCCGGCCAAAACGGGGGACAGAATATATATCGTCAGAATTATTCGAACCAGCAGACCCAGTATACGCAGCAGCAATACCAGCAGCAGTATGCACAGCAGCAGTATCAGCAACAGTACCAGCAGCAATATGCACAGCAGTATCAGCAGTATAATCAGACTGCGCCCACTGAACCCCAGCAGTTGGCATCTAATATGCCCCAGCAGACCTTTGTTCAGCGGGGAACCCAGCAGCAGACCCGGAAAACCGGACTTACTGCGGCCCAGAAGCGGGAGCGTGCGGAGCGGAAAAAAGAAAAGCTGCGCCGTGCCCGTCGAAATCGGCGGTTCATTGCAGCCATTCTGGTGCTGGTGTGCATCGTTGTGGGATACAATGTCATCCGCTATTTGAATGGCGCAGAGGAAGCCATTGAGGAGGAATCTCTGGATGTTCTCGACCTGGCGGAGGGTGCGGATGCAGAAGAGGCTGCCTACACCGGACCTCCCGTTGCCACCCTCAGCTTTCTGGGTGACATCTCTGTTTCGGCGGATCAGGTGGATGCTGTTACAAAGCGTGACGGAAATTATGATTTTTCCACCGTTTTTGCGGATGTGGAACAGCATCTGGCCGAAACGGATTATGCCGTGGCCAACTTTGAGACCACCATGGTGGAGGGACTGAATTACGGAGGGGAGCCCTATTACAATGCCCCGGTGCAGTTGGCGGGGGCTCTTAACAGCTTGGGGATCCGGCTGGTTTCCACCGCCAACACCTATATGCTCAACAACGGTATCGACGGCCTTACCTCCACAAAGCGGTATCTTGCCCAGGCTGGAATCAGCAGTGTGGGCACCTATACCAGCCAGGAGGAGCGGGATACAGACGGCGGCGCTTATATCAAGACCATTCATAAGATCAAATTTGCCTTCCTGTCCTACACAAAAGGCACGGATTCCGTGACCATGCCCGATGGATGTGAATATGCCATGAATACGCTCTACACGGACTATTCCAACTATTGGACTGACCTGAGAAAGAGCCAGATCAAGGCCGATGTACAGGCAGCCAAGGCTGCCGGTGCCGAGGTCATCATTATGCTGGTGCATTGGGGCAGCGAGTACAGCCGTACCGTCAGCGAGCCCCAGAAGGAGCTTGCAGAGCTGCTGTTCTCCTACGGCGTGGATGTGATCGTGGGCACCCATTCCCATGTGGCCAATGCTATGGAATTCCAGAATGTTGAGCTTTCCGACGGCACGAAAAAGACCTGCTTTGTGGCCTATGGTCTGGGAGATTTTTATTCCGATCCGGAGAAGGAGAGCGGACAGACCTCTATGATCCTGAATCTGACCTTCTCCAGGGATGAAGAAGGTGTTGTTTCCATCTCCGATGCCGGGTATATCCCCCTGTATCAGAATATCGTGGAGGCAAACGGAATCCGTAGCTTTTCCGTGGTGGATGTGTACGATTCCATTGCGGAGATTTATCGCTCCGAAGATGTGACCTACAACGACGCGACCCTATATAACGCCCTGCTGGATGCGGTGGACTCCTTGCATACCTATGCGGGAGAGGACTATGACGCGGGCCCGGCGGATGAAGATTTCCGAGTGGTTCGGCAGGCGATGGAGACGGGGGCATATTCCGTCTTTGAGCTTCGTGAGCTTCAGGATGCAGAGGAGACCGCCGCCAAGGAAGCGGCAGCCATGACCGAGACTAATGAGACTGTGGATACCGCAGAAACGGAAAATACAGAAGAATAAACAATGACCGCCCGAATCCAAGCCGGATTCGGGCGGATTTCCGTGCGCCCGGTGAGCGCACGTTCTATAGGGTGAAAGTCCCGAAGTCGCCCGGTAG
>CAZEPQ010000113.1:0-6436 GCA_964514175.1 uncultured Oscillospiraceae bacterium | reverse complement strand
ACTCGGACATATCCAGACGAATCAGGGAATCCACGCTGTCAAACAACTCGTTGGCAAGGCACTTGACCAGTTCGGTCTTACCTACGCCGGTGGAGCCCACAAAGATGAAGGAAACAGGGCGGCGCTTGGCGGAAATACCCACACGGCTGCGGCGGATAGCTCTTGCTACGGCGGAAATTGCCTCGTCCTGCCCCACAATATGCTCCTTCAGCTTTTCTTCCAGAGTCCGAAGCTGCTGATACTCCTGAGCCTGGACCTTAGATGCGGGGATCTTGGTCCACAGTTCAATGACCCGGGCCAGATTTTCCATGGTCAGGGCAGGCTGAGGCTTGGCCTGCAGCTCCTGAAGCTGCGCGTTGAGCTGGAGCTCCTTGCTGCGAAGGATTGCCAGACGCTCATAATCCTTCTCGTCATGCTCTCCGCCATCGGTGAGCATTTCAATCTCCAGCGAAATATCGTCATATTCTTTTCTAAGCTCTGCCAGTCGCCGGATATCCGGGTCTTTCAGGTTCATATCAGAGCAGGCCTCGTCGATGAGGTCAATGGCCTTATCCGGCAGGAAACGATCGGAGATATACCGCTCAGACAGCAGCACTGCCTGACGTGCCATCTCCGGGGATACCTTGACCCCGTGGAATTCCTCATAGTAGTGAGAAATACCACGAATGATGTCGATGGCCTCCTCGATGGTGGGCTCATTGACGGTAACAGGCTGGAAACGGCGCTCCAGTGCGGAATCCTTCTCAATGTGCTTGCGGTACTCATTGAAGGTAGTTGCACCTAGCACCTGAATTTCGCCCCTAGACAGGGCAGGCTTTAAGATATTGGCTGCGTTCATGCTGCCTTCGGCGTCGCCGGCACCTACGATGGTGTGGATCTCGTCAATAACCAGAATAATATTTCCGGTCTTTTTGATCTCGTCAATGAGACCCTTCATACGACTCTCAAATTGACCTCGGAACTGGGTACCTGCCACCATGGAGGTCATGTCCAGCATGTAGACTTCCTTATCCAGCAGCTTGTAGGGCACTTCTCCGTCCACAATGCGCTGGGCCAGGCCCTCGGCAATGGCAGTTTTACCAACACCGGGCTCACCGATCAGGCAGGGATTGTTCTTTTGGCGGCGGTTCAAGATCTGCACCACCCGCTCCGTCTCCGTTTCTCGGCCCACAATGCGGTCGATCTTGCCCTCCTTGGCCTTTCTGGTCAGGTTCAGGCAATAGGTCTCCAGGAACTTCCGCTTATCCTTTTTTCCACCGGACTTGCTGCTCTTGGCACCGCCGCCATCCTGGGGAGGCTCAGACTTCTGAGGACGTTCAGAGTTTGAAAACAGCTTGCTGAGGTAAGGGAAGGTGGCAGTGCGGCCATCTTCTTCGTCTCCCTCTTCCCCATCTTCATCGGACTGAGGGATCAGCTCTTCGCTGCCGCCCAGAATACCCATCATCTCGCCGGTGAGGTGCTCCAGGTCTTCGTCAGAGATGCCCATCCTCTGCATCATGTCGTCTATGGGCTTAATGCCAAGTTCACGGGCACACTTGAGACACAGACCCTCGTTTTTGGATTCTCCGTTATCAATTTTGGTGATAAAAATTACAGCATAATTTTTCTTGCACTTGCTGCAAAGACTAGGACGCATATTGGTTCTCCTTTGTCCAGAATATTGTGATACCCAAAAGGGTAATATCTACGAAATTAGTTGCATGATCTCGCCGTCTCCCAGCAGCCATAGGGCTTTATCCGTGGCGGTCATAGTCACCGCTCTGGCACCTTCGCCGGAAACCGACTGTAAATCACAAAAAGCATCATATACCCGAAGGTTCTCAAAATCAAGCACACAAATACTGGTACCTGTTACCTCCAGGGCCCTTATCTCCATGGGAAGCACCGCTTCCCCAAGCACCTGTCCATCCTGAGAGAAGGATTTTAACCGGTATTCGCCTCGGCTGCACAGCACCAGCGCCAAATAATCCCGTCCCCCGGTGGCCCAGGTCAAAATCTCCCCACTTCCAAGCAGGAAATCTCCAACGCATTGTCCCGTCTCATCAAAAAACAGCAGTTCATCCGCCGTCCAAAGGACAATGCTTTCGCCAACCGTAATGAGATCGTAGCAGATCTCCGCATACAGGGGCAAACTGTATTCCTGTGTCCCCGATGCCGTATAAAAATCAAGTCGCCAGCTCCCATCGGTCCCATAGCAAAGGGCCGCAAGGCGGTCCCCCACAAAGCAGCCACGGACCATGGCGGAATCCTTCAGGTCAATGGAGCCTGTCAGATCCCCCCCATAGTCAAAGATCTTTGTCCGGGTAAGAAGGCCGGATCCTGAGGTAATCACCGCGAAGGAACTCTCCCCTGGGATTACCGCATCCACACCGCCGGAAATCCGAACCGAATGCTGGCCCATGGAGTCCAAAATATACACCCGGTCTCCGCAGGGCACATAGCCAAGGGCCATACTGCCTCCGGTGAGCCGCAGGCCGTTTTCCGCCTCCAGCGTATATACCGGGCCAAGATCTTCATCCAGCACCGTCACCGTAGCCCCATCCGCCAGAAAGAGCCGTTCCTCCAGCGCCAGAGCCGAAGTTTCGGCACTGCATCCGCTGGTGTGCCAGAGTCCTTCCGTGGAAAGTGTTTTTCCCAAACGCAGAAACTCCTGCCGATGCTCCAGCCCCCAAAGGGTGCCCAGAGCAAAACCGGCAAGGCTGATCAATAACATTACATACTTCCATTTTGTTTGACGTCCGTAAGAAACGGCGTCATCCAACATGAAACAATACCTCCCCGCACTGATACCAGAGCTTGGTCATATAAAGTCCTCCCGGCGGGAGGGTGGGGCCTGCGGCAGTGCGGTTGCCTTCCTCCAGGATATCGGTGATGGCCTCCGGGGGAAATTTCCCCTCCGCAGCATAGATCACTGTTCCGCACATGGCCCGGGCCATATTGTACAGAAACCCATTGCAGCACACACGAAGTTCAATGAGTTCATTCCGGCGCTCCACGTCAAAGTAATGACAGGTTCGCACCGTAGATTTTACGTCCGTGCCCACGCTGCGTACAGCGGCAAAGTCATGGGTCCCCACGAACCGATCCGCTGCCGCCTGCATAATGCCCTCGTCCAAATGCTTGGGATAAAAGCAGGCCCGGTTTACATAAAAAGGATCTCTGATCCGGGAATTATATACCTGATAGGTATATTCCTTCTTTACACAGTGGGTGATGGAATTGAATTCCTCCGGCACCTCAAAGGCCTCCCGCACCACAATGTCGTGAGGCAGATGGGTGTTCATGGCGTAGGGAATTCGATCCACCGGGATCCGGGATGTGGTTCTGAAATTGGCCACATAGTTTCTGGCGTGGACACCGGCATCGGTTCTGCCGCAGCCGGTGATCTTCACCTTGTGGCCCATGACCATGGAAGCAGCTTTCTCCATAGTCTCACACACCGTGATTGCGTTCTTCTGCACCTGCCAACCGTGGTAGGCGGTGCCCTCATACATGAGGATCATGGCGATATTCCGCATATATCCTCCCAATTATAAACCGAAGGTTCTGAGAACAATGACGAATGCAAGCAGACCTGCGCTGCAAACCAAGCCAATGGTATCCCGGGGCTGCCATTTCAGGGGGGTCAGCCGGGTACGTCCCGCGCCGCCAGTGTAGCAGCGGCACTCCATGGCCGTTGCCAGCTCGTCCGCGCGGCGGAAGGCACTGACAAACAGAGGCACCAGAATGGGAATCAGTGCTTTGGCCTTCTGCAAGATGTTGCCGGTTTCAAAATCGGCGCCCCTTGCCTTCTGGGCAGACATGATCTTGTCCGTCTCCTCAATGAGGGTGGGGATAAACCGCAGGGCAATGGTCATCATCATTGCCAGCTCGTGGACGGGCACATGGATCTTTTTCAGAGGATTCAGAAGCCGCTCCAGTCCATCCGTCAGGGTGATGGGGCTGGTGGTATAGGTGAGCAGGAAGGTGCCTGTCACCAACATCACAATACGGGCCACCATAAGAACTGCCTGCCGGACACCGGCATCGGTGATTTTAATGATCCAGATCTGAAACAGCACATTTCCATCAGTATAAAGCATATTTAAGATGGCTGTAAAGCAGATAATGAAGATCAGCGGCTTTACACCCTTCATAATGGTCTTGAATTTAATCTTGGAGATACGGACACAGGCCACCAAATAGATTAGGGTCAGCAGATAGCCCACAATGCCCTTGGCGGTAAACAGTGCCGCAATGTAGAAAACAACCGCCAAAATCTTGGTACGGGGGTCCATCTTATGGACGGGGGTGGTTCCGGGGAAATACTGACCGATGGTAATATCCTTTAGCATACGCCCCTGCCCCCTTTCAGCTCTGTCAGTGCCTTCACTGCCTGCTCCATGGTATATACGGAGGTATCCACAGGAAGTCCCAGCGCACGAAGCCGACGGAATACATTGGTGACCTGGGGCACCGCAAGGCCCATAGCCTCCAGCTCCGGAGCCCGGGAGAACACCTCTGCCGGTGTGCCGTCCATAGCAATATGGCTGTCGTTCACCACAACAAGCCGCTGTACACTGTCAGCAATCTCTTCCATGGAGTGGCTTACCATGATGACCGTGGCATTCTTTGCCGCCTGATAAGCCCGGATGTTCCGAAGAATCTGTTCCCGGCCCTTAGGGTCCAGGCCAGCGGTGGGTTCATCCAGGATCAGCACCTTGGGCTCCATGGCAATGACGCCGGCAATGGCAACACGGCGCTTCTGGCCGCCGGAAAGCTCAAAGGGAGAAAGCTCCAGCACATCATCCGGCAGCTCTACAAAGGCTGCTGCCTCCCGCACCCGGCGGTCGATCTCCTTTTCATCCAGCTTCATATTCTTGGGGCCAAAGGCAATGTCCTTATATACAGTCTCTTCAAACAACTGGTACTCCGGGTACTGGAATACCAGCCCCACCTGGAAGCGGACGTCCCGGGTAAAAAACTTGTCGCTCCAGATATCCTTCCCCTCAAACAGAACAGTACCGGAAGAAGGCTTCAGCAAGCCGTTGAGATGCTGAATTAGGGTGGACTTTCCTGAACCTGTGTGGCCGATGATGCCCATAAACTCACCCTGGTTCACAGAAAAATCCACACCATCCAGAGCATACCGCTGGAAGGGGGTGCCCTGAGAATAAATATGTGTCAGTGCTTTGGTTTCGATGATGGGATTCATAAGATATCCTCTGGCTGTTTCCAAAAAGCTCTCCCGCGCAGCCTTCGCTGGGAGGCCCTATATCCTTTTATATTATTGAAGCTGCTCCAGAATGGCCTGGGCACACTCCTCCACACTCAGGGCATCCAGGGGAAGGTTCCAGCCCTGCTGATTGAGTTCAAACATCAGATCCGTGGTCTCCGGCACCGTTAGACCCACACCCTTCAGCAGCTCCACCTGAGAAAACACCTTCTTCGGGGTATCATCAGCAATTACCTTGCCGTCATTCATAACGATGACACGATCCGCCGTAATGGCTTCCCGCATATGATGGGTAATCAGTAGCACCGTAACGCCAAACTTCTCGTTCAGCTCGTGAATGGTGTCGATGACCTCATTTCTTCCCACCGGGTCCAGCATGGCGGTAGGCTCGTCCAGCACCACGCATTTGGGGCGCATGGCCAAGACGCCCGCAATGGCAACTCGCTGCTTCTGTCCGCCGGAAAGGAGATGGGGGGCATGCTCCCGGAATTCGTACATGCCAACCGCATTCAGGGCCGCATCCACACGTTCCCGGATTTCCTCGGAAGGAATCCCCAGGTTCTCCAGGGCAAAGGCCACATCTTCCTCCACCACATTGGCAACGATCTGGTTGTCCGGATTCTGGAATACCATGCCCACAGACTTCCGGATAGGGATCAGGTCGTCGTCGTTTTTCGTATCCATTCCGTAGACCAGCACCTCACCGCCGGAGGGCAGTAGGATGGCATTAAAATGCTTGGCCAGGGTGGACTTTCCGCAGCCGTTATGGCCCAGGATCACCACGAAGGAGCCCTGCCGGATGTCAAGGCTCAAATCCTCAAAAACCTTCAGTTCTTCCATATTATCCGTTTCCGCATAGGAAAAGGATGCTTTTTTCACAGAAATTGCTGTATCCATGGTCAGTCCTCCCGATACCAGCGGCCCGTTGCACCGCAGGGCAGCACCAGCCCGGAAGCTGTCACCGGCAGGCCCAACTCGCCGCTGTCGGTATGTCCACCGTACTTTGTACTGAAAATGCTGTCAGAAATATAGCTCACCACCGAGGGGGCAAGGCCCGTGGTGTAGGAATTGATCACCACAAACAGGGGGGTATCTGACAGGACGCCGGAACAGAGCTGAATAAAGCCAAACAGGTCCTTTTCCAGCTTCCAGATCTCGCCGGAGGGGCCACGTCCATAGGAGGGCGGGTCCATAATAATGGCATCGTACTTCCGACCACGT
>CAZEPQ010000112.1:0-6574 GCA_964514175.1 uncultured Oscillospiraceae bacterium | reverse complement strand
ACTCACTCGTTATGGAGCTGTGTTTGGGGCCAGTGTCACTAACTTAGTGACATTGTGCGGGTGCAGCGCCAATTTTTTAAATTACTCGGAAACGGTGAAGTCTGTGGAAGCTACAAACTGGTTGTTGAAGTAGACCTCCAGGGTGTACTCGCCGGCAGTGGTGACGGATTCAGGAAGGTCACCGGTGTGTCTTGCAGTGGTCCAGGTACCGGACCAGTTACGCTCACTATTGTAAACCTTTACAGGGTTACCCTCCGCGTCGCGGATCACATAGGTGGTAGCGACACTCTTGTCGTCCTCAGAGGCTTCATAGCTTACCTGCAGGGCGAAGGAGATATGCTGTCCTGTGGTGAAGGTGGTGGAGCTGGTTTCCAGACCGTCAGTGTTATCCTCGGTTACATAGAGGGTCAATTCAGGATTGGTGCAACCGTAGTCGGTGAAGTCCTCCGCATCGCCGCTCTGGCAGGTGGTCTCAGTTTCGCCGCCCACAGCATAATCATCAGCGCCAACCACGGTGACCTTATAGGTGGTGTTGGGGAGCAGATCCTCAAGCACAACGCTGGGGCTGTCAGAGGTAACGGTGGTGGGGGTAATCTCATCGCCGGAGGAGGTCACATAAGCATAGGAGACGTTCCAGCTTTCAGGTTCGATGTCGCTGGTGTATTCCCACTGGATCTCAATGGCGCCATCCTCGTTGGCAGTGCCGGTAATGCCGGTAACGGTTACGGAGGGGATGGTTACGGAGATGGTGGAAAGCTCGGTGGCCTTCAAAGAAGGACAGCTCAGGCTGATGGTATAGGTTTCGCCGGAGACCAGACCGTCCAGCGTGCATTCGGTACCGGCCACGTCCTGGGAGGTGGTGGTGCCGTCGGTGCCTTCGCAGGTGACAGTCCAGGCATCGGGAACAGTGCCGGAATAGGACCAGGCCAGGGAGATGCTTTCGGTGGCGATCTCAGTGGCTTCAAAGGCTGCCAGGTCGGTGTATTCCATGGTGGTGAAGCTACACTGGGTGGTGCCGCCCAACAGGTCACCGTCGCCCCTTGCGATGGTGGCGGTGTAGGTGGTCTCGGGGGTCAGGCCCTCTACCACAATGGGAATATCCTCGGATTCCACGGTGATGTTTTCTCCGGAGTCGGAGGTCAGCGTTACGATCCAGGTATCAGGCACGGGACCGGTGCCGCTGAGCGCCAGGGTGGCGGAAACGGCGGACAGGCTGGATGGGGCGAAGCCGCCCAGGTTGGTCATCTCGTTGGTCTTGGCTTGGATGGACTTGCTGCCCAAGAGGAACTTGCTGTCCGTGGAAGCCATGGTGAAGGTATAGGTGGTGTTGGGACTCAGGTCGGTGAAGGTGGCGCCGCTTTCGGTATAGGGAGCACGGGCCACTTCTCCGGCAGCGGTGGAGCAAATAACCTCCATAGCGGAGTCGTTCTTACTGTCGGACACAATGGTGATGGAAGTGGAGGACATGACCTGAGATGTCATATTGTTGATGGTATCAGTCTTAAAGGTGTACAGAGCAAAGCTGCCGCCTGCCAGTACCAGGAGTACAATGATGGTGATCAGTACCTTTTTCCAGGTGCTTCCCTTTTCTTCGTACTCGTCATCCTCGTCGTCTTCGTATTCATCATCCTCGTAACCGTCATCGTAGACGTTCACATCGTCATTCTTCTTAGCCCGGCGGTTCTGACGGCGACGGGATCTGGCGGCAGGAATCTCTTCTTCCTCGTCTTCTGCCTCGGGGGCAGATTCAGGTTCGTCCACAGGAATCTCGGGGGTGGGGGCTGCTTCAGCCTGGGGGACGTCGGTACCGACAATACCCTGCAGTGCTGCGGCGATCTCGTCTGCGGCATTCTCCAGAGAGGTTTCGGGAGCCTCAGCCGCTGCGGATTCCTGGACGGCGGCTTCCGTCAGCATTTCCATCTCCTCGGTGGCACGTTCGATCTCTTCCAGCCCCCTCAGAATATCCAGACGGTTGTCTGCGGAGGCCACATATTCGGTGTCCTCAGGCAGAGTCTCTTCGGTCTCGTAGCCGGGGACGGTGGACATGTTGCCTTCGCTGTCCATGCTGAATACCTCAATGCCAGTATTCTTGCGGAGGTTTGCCATAAACTCTTCCACAGATATCTCGCCGTTGGTGGGGAGCAGCAGCTCGTCTTCGCCCAGATCGTTGAGACTGCGGACAGGAGCCTTCTCGGCAGCCTCTTGGATTTCTACTGCGGGCAGGATTTCTGCCTCGGCACCTTCTGCGGCATCAGCAGATTCCGCGGTTTCGGCGGCAACTGCGGCTGCAATGGCGGCAGCGTCCACAACAATGGTTTTTTCGGTGTCCTGGGATTCGGCCTCGGGTTCCGGCTCCGGCTCGGGCTGAGGAACCAGAAATTCATCGGAGGCGTCGCCCCGCTGCATGTAAAGAACCAGGGCCTGCTTCATGTCAGAAGGAGACTGATAACGGGCATCGGGATCAAAGGCGCAGGCCTTGAGGATGATCTCGGACATAGCCACATCGGCAAATTCCGGTGCATCCAGAGGCTTGTCAGCCTTGCGGCGGAACTGTCCCTTGGAATTCCGGGGGAGAACACCGCCATTATAGATTTCGTAGAGAACAAGACCGATGCTGTAGATGTCCATGGTGGCGTTGAGTGTAGCACTGCCGTCGAGAAGCTCGGGAGCTGTATACTCGGTAATCATGGCATCCGGCATGGAACCGTACTGA
Organism: uncultured Oscillospiraceae bacterium; assembly: GCA_964514175.1. Classification (GTDB taxonomy): domain Bacteria; phylum Bacillota; class Clostridia; order Oscillospirales; family Oscillospiraceae; genus HGM13006. The sequence goes on along the minus strand of CAZEPQ010000112.1, from coordinate 3,861 downwards.
AGATCGGAGAGCGGGGCAACGCCCATGTCACCGATCATGTACTGTCCGGCGTTGTTCAGGTGGATGTTTCTGGGATGTACATCTTTGTGAACAAGGCCTACGGCGCGAAGCTGTTCCAATGCGGAACACAGGTCAATGGCAAGATTCAGGGCCTGCAGCTTGGTCAAAGGCTGCTTCTGAATGGCCTCGGTCAGGTTGGGATAGTAATCGGCCAGCAGGTATACATCGTAACCGGCGCCGATATACTTCTGGTCCACTTGATAGCCCCGGAACTTCAGAAGGTTGGCGGCATTTTTCACATTGTTCAAAAGGAGCAGCTCGGCCTTCAGCTCCTGCACAAGAGCGCTGTAATAGCGCTGTGCCTGAGCCTCGGTCTTTACAGCGCCGGAATAGAGCAGTGCCTTGGTCTGAGACTCAGAAGCGGGGATAGCCAGATGCTTCAGCGCCAACTGCTTGTTATCCGTGCGGCGGGTAACAAGGTATACCTCGCCGTTGGGGCCTTTGCCCAGTTTGCCGTCCACAGTCATGTTGCTGAGAAGTGGGGTAATTTGTTTCGGATCGATCATTATATAACCTCCCAATTGGGGATATCAATTTACGCGGCTGAGCCGGGGAGGCTCCAGCAGCGCAGTATTCACGGATTCTATTCTATTCTACGTTATTTTTTTCAAAAAAGCAACAACATTGATGATATAAACCATTGGATTTTGTAGAAAGTTGTGGTATGATGTTATGGTAATTCGAATTTCTGAAAATTTGAAAGTGAAATATAGGACATTTGGAGGAACGTTATGAGCAAGATTTGCGAAAATTGCGGCAACATGATTCCTGATGGAGCAGATGTTTGCCCGGGCTGTGGAAGACAGCAGTATGATGATGACGCATTAAAGACAGTACTCAGCGAGCTTAGCTTTGCTCTGGATGAGATTCAGAATGAAGGATCCGAAGTGGGGGCCGATGAGGGAATGGAGCTGCCGCAGATCGAGGACGTGGTCTTGGATGAGGAAGCTGCTGAATCTGCAGGGGATGATGGTGCTGCAAAAGGTTCCCAAGTCGGAGCAGCCATAAAACTGACCCAGGAAGATACTCCGAAGCAGAACAACGCAAAAAAGGCTTCTGCAAAGAAGAAAAAGAAGAAGAAAAAGAAGGGCGGCGGCTCTACCATTGTTGCCATTATTGTAGGCATTCTCATTGCACTGCTGCTGGTGGCCGGTGCGGCTGTCTTTATGTTGTATCGGATGGGCTTTTTCGAACTTCTCTCTGATGATCAGCTGCTGCAGACCCAGACTTCTACCGTGGAGGAGACTATTGGCACTGAGGAACTGCCCTCTGCGCCTGTAGTCGAGGAAGCACCCGTGGCTGAAGCCTCCGTTGTTGAAGAGTCTGTGGTGGAGGAACCTGCTGTGGAGGCACCTGTGGCAGAAGAAGGCCAGGAAGACGAGGTCCTGACGCCTGAGCTTGCTGAGGAAGAATCTGTGGAAGAGGATGGCGTTCAGGTCACCAAGTTCAATATTACCGGTGCCAATTCCATGACCTTTACGGCTCGGGGCGACACGGCTGAAATCGTCTATGTCATTTCTCCTGAGGATGCTCAGTGGGATATTGTTTGGGAGAGCAGCGATGATACCATCGCAACGGTCAATAATGCCGGCGTAATTACAGCCCGCCGGGGCGGTAGCTGTACCATTACCGGTAGCTGCGGCGGTCTTGAGGTGTCTGTGGAGGTAATCTGCTCCTTCTCTGTTCCCAGCACCGTGCTGGATATGAACTACAGCGATATTACCATGGATCACGAGGGCCAGGAGGTCCAGATGCGGATCGACTATGACCTGACCGACGAGCAGGTTGCTGCCACCGTGTGGGAAAGCTCCGATCCTGCTGTAGCCACTGTAAATGAAGAGGGCCTGGTTACCGCTGTTGCAGACGGCACCGTGGTTATCAGTGCATCCATTGGCGATTATACCGCATCCTGTATTGTCCGCTGCGTTAACGTTACCGGCAATAAGGGCGTGAACCCGGATGATTCCGAATATGTCATCAACTACGAGGACGTTACCCTGACCCGTAAGGGCGAGTACTTCCAGTTGAGCCTGAAGTCCATTCTGGATAACGAGCTGCCTGAGTTCAAGTGGGAATCCAGCGACAGCGATGTTGCCACCGTAGACAGCAAGGGCGTTGTTACCGCCGTTGCTGATGGTACCTGTAAGATCACCACCTCCGTTGGCGAGGATGACTTCGAGTGCATCGTCCGGGTACATATTACCGGATAAAACAAATTCTTGTAACCATCAAAACGGTCACAACGATTCGTTGTGACCGTTTTGCTTTTCCGTGTTTCCGATTTATCGCCATATTGTATATAATATAGTCGGTATATGATCAGATATTTCCCGAAAGGGGGAGTTTCTATGAAAAATAAATTTGTTCCTGATGATACCAATATCATTTCCAGCAGCCTTATGGGACCGGAGAGCGGTGCGCCCTGCTTTGTGGACTCCAACGACGGCAAAATCACAAGAATCCGTCCCTATCACTATGATAAGGAATACATCGATAAATACTGCAACCCCTGGAAAATCGAGGCCAGAGGCAGCACCTTTTCCGCACCGGAGAAGGTCACCATTACGCCCTTCGGCCTTGGGTACAAGGCCCGTGTCTATTCGCCCAACCGGGTGAAGTATCCCCTCAAGCGGGTGGACTGGGATCCGGATGGAGAGCGGAACCCTCAGAATCGAGGCAAGAGCAAGTATGTCCGTATTTCCTGGGATGAGGCTACGGAGATCGTGGCCAAGGAATTGAAGCGCATGAAAGCACAGTACGGCCCTGAGGCGGTGCTGTGTCAGGCGGACATGCACGGCGAGGGAAAGAACGTGGCGCCCAGCCATGGCTGCCCTAACCGCCTCCTGAGCCTTATGGGTGGATATACGTTGCAGATGCGGAATATGGACTCGTGGGAGGGCTGGTTCTGGGGTGCGAAGTATGTCTGGGGCTGTGAGCCTGTGGGCGAAATGGCGCCTCAGGCCAATCTGTACCCGGACATTGCCAAGAACTCTGACCTGCTGCTGTTCTGGGGCTGCGATCCTGAGACCACCCCCCTTGGTGTGGTGAGCCATATGCCTTCACGGCTTTGCTACTGGCTCTCTGAGATTGGCCTCAAGAGCGTCTATGTTTGCCCGGATCTGAACTACGGCGCCGCTGTCCATGCGGACAAGTGGATCCCTATTCTGCCCAATACCGATGCGGCGCTGCAGCTTGCCATCGCTTATATCTGGATCACAGAAGGTACCTATGATAAAGAATACATTGAAAAGCACGCCTACGGCTTCGATAAGTTTGAGGACTATGTGCTGGGCCGCGAGGACGGCATTCCCAAGACCCCTGCCTGGGCCAGCGAAAAGTGCGGCGTGAAGGAGTGGACCATCAAGGCTCTGGCACGAGACTGGGCCAAGAAGACCGCCTCCATCATCCATGGCAACGGCGGCTGCTATATCCGGGGCCCTTATTCCTCGGAGCCTGCCCGTCTGGAGGTCATGCTGTTGGGCATGCGGGGCCTGGGTAAGCCCGGTGTGCATCAGGCAAAGATGATCGAGTGGAATCTTTGGAACAAGGATTACCCCGTACCTTATCAGGGCAAATTTGTGCCGAAGATCACTGCAATTGCCGATCCGCTGCGTCCCGTGGATGGGGATGTGGAGCCTCATATCAACATTTCGGGACGGTTCCAGTTGACGGAGGCACAGAAGCAGCGGGCTCCTGAGCTGATCAACCTGTATAAGCAGTTGCCTGCGCCCAAACAGTTTATCCCTCGCTGCCATATTCACAAGGCTATTCTGGATGGGCACGCGGAGTGGCGGGGCTTGC
>CAZEPQ010000111.1:0-6593 GCA_964514175.1 uncultured Oscillospiraceae bacterium | reverse complement strand
CAGGACAGAAAATCGTCCTGATCGAGAACGAGTTCGGCGAGATCGGTATCGACGGAGGCTTCCTCCAGGAGGCGGGCATTGAGATCACCGAGATGAACTCTGGCTGCATTTGCTGCTCCTTAGTGGGGGACTTTGGCGAGGCTCTCAAGAAGGTCATGGAGGAATATCATCCTGATCGGATCCTTATCGAGCCCTCTGGTGTTAGCAAGCTCAGCGATGTGGCCCAGGCCGTGGAAAAGGCTGAGAATGAGGACATGGAGATCGGCTGCATGGTGGCCGTGGCCGACGCCACCAAGTGCAAGATCTACATGAAGAATTTTGGCGAGTTCTATAACAATCAGATCGAAAATGCGGGAACCATTATCCTGTCCCGCACGTCTAATATGAGGGAGGATAAGCTGCTCCAGACCGTGGCAATGCTGCGGGAGAAGAATCCAACCGCTGTCATCGTCACCACCCCCTGGGATCAGCTTACCGGAGCCCAGATTATGGAGGCCATGGAGAAGAAGGATTCTCTGGAGGCTGCACTGAAGGCCCTTGAGAGCCACGGCGCAGAGGAATGTGACGATCCCGAATGCTCCTGCAATCACAATGGGCATCATCACGAGCATGCCCACGAGCACGAGCATCACCATGAGCATGCCCACGAGCACGAGCATCACCATGAGCACGCACATGAGCATGAACACCACCACGAGCATCACCATGAGCATGCCCATGAGCACGAACATCATCACGAGCATCACCATGAGCATGACGAAAATTGCGCCTGCGGCTGCCATGACCATCACCACGAGGGCCATGAGCACCACCATCATCATGCCGACGAGGTGTTCACCTCCTGGGGCATGGAGACTGCCAAGAAATATACTGCCGAAGAGATCGCAAGCTGCCTGAAGGCTCTGGAAAATGAAGAAGAGTACGGCATGATCCTCCGTGCAAAGGGCATTGTGGCAGGTCAGGATGGCCAGTGGATCCACTTTGACTACGTTCCCGGCGAGCCGGATATCCGTTTCGGTGCGCCCGGTGTCATTGGACGTCTCTGTGTCATCGGTTCCAAGATCCACGAGGACAAGATCGCTGCCCTGCTGGGCGCATAAGGAGGATAAAATATGTCCATTCCTGTTTATGTATTTACCGGCTTTTTGGATTCCGGCAAGACCCGCTTTATGCAGGGCACCCTGGAGGACGAGCGGTTCAACGCCGGAGAAAAGACTCTGTTGCTGGTTTGCGAGGAGGGCGAGGAGGAATATGATCCCTCTGCCTTCTCCGGTTCCAATGTGTATATCGAGTATATTGAGGATCAGGACGCACTGGATGAAAAGTCCCTGGAGGCTCTGAGAAAGAAGTATCGGGCTGAGCGTGTTATGGTGGAGCTCAACGGAATGAAAATGGTCTCCGATTTCTATGCGAAGATGCCAGAGAGCTGGCTGGTATATCAGGAGATCATGTTTGCCGATGCCAGCACCTTCCTCATGTACAATGCAAACATGCGCTCTCTGGTGGTGGACAAGGTGGGGGGCTGTGAAATGGTGGTTTTCAACCGGGCGGACGAGAGCGTTGACCGGATGGAGCTGCACAAGATCGTCCGGGCCATCAACCGCCGCTGTGATATCGCCTATGAGGACGAGGACGGCAATGCGGAGTTTGACGATATCGAGGATCCGCTGCCCTTCGATCTGGAGGCAGACATCATTGAGATCAAGGACGAGGACTATGGCATCTGGTATCGGGATGTCACCGAGGATATGAAAAAGTATTCCGGCAAGACGGTGAAGTTTAAGGCCCAGGTGGCCCACACTCGTAAAGTGGAAAAGGGCTGCTTTGTGCCCGGACGGTTTATCATGACCTGCTGTGTGGACGATATCGAGTTCATGGGCTTTGTGTGCCAGTATGACGGGGCAGAGGAACTACAGCAACGGAGTTGGGTGGATGTTACCGCGAAGATTTCTCTGCGATATCACAAGCTTTATAAGGAGATGGGCCCTGTGCTCACTGCCATAGAGATCACCCCTGCGGAAAAAGCGGAGCAGGATGTGGTAACATTCTAAGGAAAGGAGCCGCCTATGGCGACGAAAGACAACTACAATTCCCGCCGCGGGAAGGGCGGAAATAACCAATATACGCCGGATGAGCTGGAGGCGACCCGGGCCTACAACTGGAACCTGGAGGATCAAAACGGTTACTACGGCGGCGCCGATGGCAATTATGGCTATCAACAGCCGGTGGATGACGGCTATTATAATGACGGTTACTATGGCGACTACGACGATGGTTACTATGGGGACGATGACGGTTACTATGATGAGGCTGGCTACAAGGACGACTATTATTACGAAGAGCCCCGGCGCAGCGGGCCCACCATGGCGGCCCGTGCGGCGGGAAAGGCCAATACGGAGATTTACGGCCGTCCCAGAAATCAGAGCCGCCAGAGCCGGAGTGCCCAGAGCGGACAGAGCCGAAACGCAAACCGACAGAGCCGATCCACCTACGACTATGAGGATGCGTATGTGCCGCAGAAAAAGCGGCGTCGGAAAAAGCGCCATCCCTTCCGAAAATTTCTTGTATTTTGCCTGATTTTGGTGGCGCTGGTGGGTGGTGTGTATTACATGCTGTTCCAGGCACCGGATCGGTGGAACGATGGAGAGCATACCCGAAAAGATGGCTTCTACAATATCCTGATCTGTGCCACGGATGAGGAGGAAACCCGTACCGACACCATTATGATCGCAACGCTGGATCAGGATAACGGCAGCATTACACTGACCAGTTTGCCCAGAGATACCATTGTGGATAACGGGGAATATGTGCCGAAGCTCAACGGTGTTTACGGTATTGCCGGGGGCGGCGCGTCAGGTGCCGAGGCGCTGATGGATGAGGTACAGACCCTTTTGGGATTCCGGCCCGATGGCTATGCCGTCATTGACTACCAGATCTTCAAGGATGTGGTGAATGCCATGGGAGGCGTTACCTTTGATGTGCCCATGGATATGGTGGTGGATGACACAGAGGGTGGCACACTGGAGATCCCTGCCGGTGAGCAGCTTCTGGATGGAACCGCAGCCCTGGGGGTCTGCCGTCACCGCTACGGCTATCTAATGGCGGATATTCAGCGTCAGTATGTCCAGCAGAGCTTCCTGAAGGCCATGATCCAGCAGCTTTGCTCCGTGGACAAGATCACGTCTCTGCCTGCGGTGTATGAAGCTGCCATGAACAACGTAATTACCGACCTGTCCGGGGCCAATATTCGCTATCTGGCGCTGCATGTGCTTTTGGCTGGTGTGGGAGATATTCAGCAGAATACCCTTCCCGGCGAGGGCGTTACCTACAACGGCGCTTCCTGCTATGGCCTCTACGGTCAGAGTGTGGTGGATATGGTGAACGCTTCCCTGAATCCCTTTGCCGAAGAGATCACCCTGGACGATGTCCATATTCTGACGGTTTCCGGCGGAATACTGGTGGAGAGCACCTGGAGCGGTACGGCCTTTGATGCCAGCCAGTACCAATATGATTAAGTATGTGGCGGTCGTGGCGGATGAACCACGGCCGCTGTTTCTGTAAATTTGGGAAAAAACTTGCGGTGGCTATGAAAATGTGCTACCCTAAAGAGAAGAACTTGATAATACTAAGGGAATAGCTGATCGTGAACTTGAAAAACTGTTGACTTCGGAAACGGTTTTGGTATAATATCTATCTAAAGGTAAATAAAAACCAGTTTTTTAACAGGACCAAGGGAAGCCTGCCACCACGGGAGTCGCCTTTTTCTGATTGTGAGATCATGACAAGGATTTAACGGCCCCGATGATGGAGTATCCGTCAGAATGGAAAACTTTTGGGCAATCCCTGCGTTGGATGGCGGCCCTGCTCTGCCCGGTTCCGGGGCAAAAGAGGAGAATCGTTATGGAAGCTAAGGTACAAAAAGACCCATATAAGAGAATACTCACCATTCCCAATCTGCTCAGTGCAACCCGTATTGTCCTGGTGGGTGTATTCGGTTACATCTACTGGACAGCAGACAGCCCACAGGATTATAACCTGGCGGTATTGGTTCTGGTGCTGTCGGGAATTACGGATTTTCTTGACGGAAAAATTGCCCGCCATTTTAATATGATCACAGAGCTTGGTAAGGTGCTGGATCCCATTGCGGACAAGCTGACCCAGGCTATGGTGGCTTGCTGTCTGGCGATTCACTATGATCCCATGAAGCTCCTGTTCCTGGTGCTGTTTATCAAGGAATTGACCCAGGGCATCTATGGCATGTATGCGGTAAGAAAGGCTGGATACAACAACGGAGCCCTGCTCTGCGGCAAGATCACCACATTCTATCTCTATGCTATGATGGCGCTACTGCTTCTAGTGGCAGGAATCCCCACGGTGGTGTCTACGGTGCTGATTTTTATTGGTGTGGGACTTTTGATTTGGTCCTTTGTGAGCTATATGCTCCTGTTCCATAGCATGGTGGAAGAGGTCGAAAACGAAGAATAAAAAGTGTGCCTGCGAAAGCGGGCACATTTTGCATATTATGTGATGCTGAAGGATGATTCTGAGGTCTATTTCCCAACGCTTGCACAGAACGGGAAAATATGTTATCCTGAAACTAGAAGGGAAAGGAGGCATAATATGCTGAAAAAATACGGAATTCTGGTTTTACTGCTGCTCTTGTGCCTCACAGGCTGCGGTGAGGCACCCGGTCAGGCTGATTCTGCCCCGACGGAAGAAAATGAAGTCATGTACTATCATAGCGGAGAAGCCCTGTGGGAGATCGCCAGGGACGGCACCGCTGAAAAGCTGTCGGAGGAATATTGCAGCATCTGCGAGAATGGTGTGGTCTATGAGGTCTTCGGTACCGGAGGCATTGTTGCAAAGGGCGATGGAGAACAGGAGGAGACCTGGGGTGTGCGGGTGGACGGCGAAGTGATCTATGAGGAGCATTACTACTTTGAGGATCGGAATGACATCCGGCCCCTTATTTCGCCTCTGCTTCTTGAGGATGACTTGCAGGTGGTTGGAGAATACATCTACTTCATGGTATTCAGGAAGAATGAGGCGGGGGCACGTCTCTGCCGTATTCCCAAGGATGGGTCAGATATTGAAATCTATGAGGATTTTTTGATCAGAGCGGAACCGCTGCTTTCTGACAGCAATACAGTCCTATTTGTGCTCTTGAACGAAGAAACCACCTTAGGCTATCCGGCAAAGCTGGATCAATCCTCCGGGGAGGCTGTGGTTTTGGCAGAATCCGAAGCCGATATTGCCGGGGCCTACTGGATATCCAGTGGCAAGGTCTGGTGGCAGACTTCCACGGAGGAGGATTCCGTTTATGACCTCCACAGTGCCAGAGTTCTGGGGGGCGAAATGGAGGAATACCCGGATTTTTCGGGTGTGAAGATTTGGACAGTGGCCGGGGCCAAGGTGTATTATCAGCAGGGCAGCGACCTCTATGCCTGGGATTTCACCGCCATGGAAACCAGCGTTTATCCCGGCTGCCTTACAGAAAGCAGGGGACTGGTGGAGGTCTGCCGATGGGGTGGACTGTTGATCGACACCACCGGAGAAAAACCTACCTACTGGCTGCTGGATTTTGATACAGGTGAACTTTTACAGGTAAATTTAGAATAAATTTTGATTTTATACCACAGGTATAATGACAATTTCGAATAATTATGCTATATTTACCTCACAAAAACGGGCAAAAGTCCGAGAAAGGAAGCTAAACATGATCACTGTTATGAACAAACTCCATTCTGTGAATATGAATAAGGCGCTGTTCTTCCCTTGGGAACAGGGTCATGGTTTTTCGTCCTCGTATAGGATCAGGTCCAGACAAATTGCTGCGCTTACGCCATAGGGGCATTCCCTTTGATGGAAGGCATATGAAATTTCGCCGCCTGTCTTGTATGAGACGGGCGGTTTTTCGTTATTTTGAGTTCCCTTTGAGGAGGAAAGGAAAAATGGACAAGCTTCCAAGTATTGATATGGTCCGTACCGGAGAAAATATTGCCCGGATGCGCCAAAATGCCGGGCTGACGGTAAAGGATCTTCAGGATCTGTTTGGGTTTACCACCCCCCAGGCAATTTATAAGTGGCAGCATGGCGCAGCGCTGCCCACGGTGGACAATTTGGTGGTGCTGGCAGCGGTGTTTGGTGTCACCGTGGATGATATACTGGTGTATGGAGCGCAGGAATAAGCTCCGGCGCTTTTTCTTTAGGCAGCAACCAACAGGTCTTCATAAATACTCTCCCCTTATATATTTATGCTGCCGCAAATAACCCCTGACCGGGCCCGGTCAGGGGTAGTTTTGTTTATTCCGGTTCTCTGCCGCAGCCGTGATCACAGTCATCACAAGCAGGGAAGTCCTTGGGATCATAGGAAATGCCCCGCTTCTCATAGTAATCCCGGATGGCATCCCGAATGGCCTCCTCCGCCAGGACGGAGCAGTGGAGCTTGTGGGCGGGGAGTCCGTCCAGTGCCTCTGCTACGGCTTTGTTGCTCAACTCCAGGGCCTCAGACAGGGGCTTTCCCTTGATCATCTCCGTGGCCATGGAGCTGGAGGCGATGGCTGAGCCGCAGCCAAAGGTTTCAAATTTCACAT
>CAZEPQ010000110.1:0-6765 GCA_964514175.1 uncultured Oscillospiraceae bacterium | reverse complement strand
CGATGCCGCCGCTGAAGGCGCCCATGGTGAAGAGTGCGAAGAACCAGGTAACCAGACCGTACAGGCCCTGGGTGCCGGGGAGAACCTGAAGGATCAGGCACTTGGAGAAATGCTCTGGATTGGAAGCGATAACGCCGGTGGCGGCTTCACCGACCATGCCGGTGCCTCTTGCGGAACCGATACAAGCCAGAAGGACTGCCAGGGCTGCGCCCAGGAATGCGAGGCTGATGCCGCCGAATAATTCAAAGAATGCTACCATGTTATTTTTCCTCCTTGATGATGTTGTAATATTTGGTGTCGATGGCCAAGGGCTGATAGGCCTTGCCGCCATCCTCATAAAAACGATTGAAATATTCAAGGCACTGAAGTCTCAGGTCGTGGACATAGCAGCCCAACAGATTCAGTACCAGGTTCAGCATATTGCCAACAAAGGCGATGATAACAAATACCACCACATTGCCAATGGCTGCACCCAGGGTGTTGAAAACCGAGGCGATGACGCTGCCGGAGAGCATCAGAGCCATGAGTCGAAGATAAGACAGTGTATCACTGAAAAAGCCGGAAATGCCGTTGTACACGACACCGATCAGTGCGGTGACCTTGCCAAAGCCTTTGGCATTCCGTGTGCCGCCGTAGACCAGCATCAGGCAGCCTGCAATCAGAACCACGGGAACGCCGCCCACATTGGCAATGCCCAGAATGGCCAGAGCGGCACCAGCGAGAATGATCCACCAGGTGATCTCGTCCCAAAGGGCATCCTGCCAGCAGCCGTCCCTGCATTTTTTCCATACGCTTATGGCCATGCCGGTGATGATCTGAATAAGGCCCAAAACCAGGGAGCCGATCAGAATGGCGATGGTGTCGTTCAGGGGGGTAAACAGTGCAGGCATTTCAAAGGTGCTGTCGGGGTTGATGAGTTTCAAAAGCTGTGGAATAAAGTCTCCGAAGAAACCGCCGGTCATGGCACCTACAATAAAGGTTGCCACGCCGCACCACAAAAACAGCTCAAAGAAGTTTCTCATGCTTTCCTTTAGTGGAACCTTTTTCAGTATGAAGAGGCATCCGAAGATCATCAGAATGCCATAGCCCATATCTGCCATCATCATGCCGTAGAAGAAGATGAAGAAGGGGGCCATCAGGGGGTTGGGGTCTACGCCGCCGTAGGACGGCAGAGAATACATTTCCGTAACGGTGTTCATGCATCGGGTCAGGGGCCCGTTTTTGAGCTTTACAGGCACCTCGGGGTATTCCTCCTCGGTGGGGTCTGTCAGCTCGTAGGCGCAGTCGAATTCCTGCAGCAGGGTTTCCAGCTTGGGGGCGTCCTCCGCAGTGACCCAGCCGTCCAGGAAGAAGCTCTGGTCAATGGCCAGCAGCCGCTCCTTATAGCTTTCCTTTTGGACCTCCTGGGTGAGGCGGTCCGAGGCAAGCTGGAGATCGGGACGACTCTCTCCGAAGGAGGAAAGGGTTTGGGTCAGACCTTCTGCCTGCTGTTCCAGCTCTGTCAGTTTCAGAGCGCCCCGGTCAAAGGTCTCCTGTGCGGTACCGGTGATGCCCTTGAAGCTCATATTGCTGAAACCAAAGCCCTTTAGGACGGCAAGGGCCTCTTCCTTTTGGGCTGTATGGCACAGGAAGAACAGGTAATGTACCTCGTTGTCGGAGGAAGCCTCAAAGAGCTCTGCGGCTTCGGCCTGAGTCTGAAGCTCCTGACGCACATCGTCCAGCTCCACAGAGACGGGCATCGTACCGAAGGCGGCATAGATGGAGCCGGTGGGCTGGAAGTTCAGGGGAACGTCCAGACTGAGCCAGGGGACCAGGGATTTGAGCGCGGTGTTCTGCTTCTGGATATCGTCGTTTATGCCGGACAGCTCCGCCTCCAGGGCAGAGATCTGTTTGGCGGTTTCCAGAGCCTTTTTGCAGACGGTGTCATCGAAGAAATTCTCGGCGGTGACTTGGGGCCATGGGGTAAAGAGGCCGGATTTGCTGGGCGCATACTTATTTAAGGTGGTAAGCGTGCCGTTTACCAGATCCAGTGCCGCCTTCTGCCGTTCCAGAGCGCTTTCATCCCGGTGGACAAGTCCTGCCCATTCCGGATCCTCCAGCTTGTCGGATTGCTCCGACACCTCCAAACAGCCCAATTTCAGCAATCTGTCAAAAAGCTCTTTCCGATCGGATTCCAGAGCCAGCATGTGCAGCCGTTTCATTTTAACGATTGCCATTTAGCCCATCACGATCCTTTCTACAATACGGTCGGCTGCCTCACTGAGGCGTCCTTCCGCACGCGCCCGAAGAACGGCGCATTGATTTTCCGCATGACGCAGGATATCTTCTGTGTTTTTCGCTGCTGTGGCTTCCGCCTCCTGCATCAGTTGTTTTACATCTGCGTCAGCCTGGGCCGCTTTGGTGCGCTTCAAGCTGCGACCGTCCGCTTCTGCGTCGGCGATCAGCTGCTTGGAGGCAGCCGAGGCCTCCTGCATGGCCTGCTTTGCAGAGGCTTCTGCTTCTGCAATCTTCTTGATTGCATCCAGAGACATGGTTTCACCGCCTTTATGTCGAGATTTTGTACGCTCCGCGGCATTGCGGAGGGTAAATAGACAGCTATCCTGAGGATGTGTTTATTTATAACAAATTATACCGTCTGCCCGGGGAATGTCCGCCGGAGGAGAGTGTGGTAAATATGAATTAACAAACAATTTACCTTCGGTTCGAACCGGATGGTTCGGAAGCTGTACTTCTTGAGTATAACACAAATTCCCTGCAAACGCAACACGAAGTAAGCCTGACGATGGGAAAATTTATCGCCAAATAATCGGATGAAATTCTCTTTATTAGCGTAACAGGGTAAATAAGGCAATAAGCAGCCAGATTCTCGTCTGTACCCAAGAATCTGACTGCTTATTTATAGAAAACACACGATTTGCTGTGGTCTCAATTCCACTGCCGGAATGTTGATGAAAGGTATCTCCAATGGAGATTGCGAAAAAAGAAAAGATGTGATTCATGAAATTATGAAAAGAGTAAAGAGTAAGGAAACATAGATCATAAATCAAAGCAGCGGCAAGACCATAGCCTCGTGTCCTTCTTACAAGAAAACAGGTGATCCTGAATCAGACAGCTTCCGCGATTCTCTTTTTGAGATGGCGCTGAATGATGGTCATCAGGACAATGGGAACCAGTGCGGTGATGGCACCCATGATAAAGGTGGGGGCCACATTTTCTACGGTGGCGTGAAGGAAGGTGGAGGAGACCCAGTTGAAGAAGATGGAACTGAGACCCAGAGCCAGCATGGCAACGCCGTAGTTCACGCCGGAGTTTTTGGGACCGAACAGGTCAGTGCAAAGTGCCGCGTTGATGGCGGAGGGGCCGCCGTAGGCAAATGCGATCAGGGCGATGGTGGCAAAGTAGCCGTAGCCTGTGATGAAGGTGGTAAGAATGGCGCCCACAAAGGTTATGCCGCTGAGAATGTGCATGGTATTGGTGCGGCCCAGCTTGTCACTGACAGTGGACATGATGATGCGGCCTGCGGCATTGGTGATGCCGGTGAAGGACACGCAGGCCACGGCAGCGCTGACGCTGAGGCCACGGGCTACGCCCAGATCCTTGATGAGAGGCACACAGAGGTTCCAGGTGCCGTTGATAAAGAAGATGGAAAAGAACAGGCACCAGAAGACGGGAGTCTTAATGGCCTCGCCCAGGGTGTAATTCTTCTGAGCGGTAGCGGCAGACTTGGTAAGATTCAGGGAATCGATATATTCCTCGTCGGGCAATTTGATAAAGCAGGTGGCGATGAGGCCGAATACCGCAAATACCACAGCCAGGATCAGAAACACCGGAGTGAAGTTTACGATGCCGTCCACGGTGAAGATGCCCATGAGCTTGTTGGAAAGGGGCGTAAAGATGACGGTGGAAAGACCGAAGGCACCGCAGGCCAGGCCGGAGGCCAGACCTCTGCGATGGGGAAGCCACTTCTGAATGCAGCTAATGCATGCGCCGTAAGCAAAGCCGGAGCCAAGGCCGCCCATGACACAATAGGTCAGGCAGATCAGGCCGATGGTGCTTTCTGTAAGAAGGCCTGTCAGGGCCACGCCCAGGCAAAACAGGGTCACACCACAGAAGCAGGTGGTTTTGGGGCCCTTTTTGTCATTGAGAAAGCCGCCGATCAGGTTGCCGGAAACGAAGGCCAGCAGCATGTAGGAAGAGACCATCTGGGCGGAATCAGCGTTCCAGTTGAAGGCCTCCACAACGGGCGTCTTGAACACGCTCCACAGATAAAGGATACCGACACACAATTGCACTACCAGACTGCAGCAGATGGGCAGCAGGGCCTTTGAGGTTTGAGATTTGCGTTCCATTTCTTGTGTTCCTCCAAAGCGATTATTTCAAAGTGAACGCGGTACCAAAGTGGTACCGCACTGCATGTTCTGACGATATTTACTGCACCATATTAGAGAGTTGAATGTAGTAAAGGGCAATCAGTGCCAGAATGATCACCAGAGGAATACGGTCTGAAAGAACACGCCCAGCCTGGGCCAATTTCATACGAAAGGTATTTTCCATGTGGTCATTTACCCCCTTTATATTACTGGTTTCATTTTATCAGAGGGCAAATTGTTTGTTAAATGCGTTTGTTGGGGGTGAAAGGATACAAAAAACGCCCCCATGCAAATAACGCATTAATACGGATGCGAAATGCGCATGGAGGTGCAAAAAAGCAGCCACCCCCATTGGGTGCTGCCATTAAATTCCTTTTAAATTAGTTGTTTTCGTGACTTTTCCAGATTTCCAGATATTTTTCAATGCTGGGGTTGGTGTTTAGCCGGTCCCAGATGCAGACAAAATGCATGGGGAAGGATTCGCTGATCCGAAGCTGCCGCACCAGGGGATTGGCTTTGCTGAAATGGTTGTCAGGAACCAGGGCCACGCCCTGCTGTGCTTCCACCTGAGCAAGCTGCTCTGTGGTGTTATCCACCTCGCGGATCCGGGGCATAAAGCCGACGGAATTGCAGATCATCTTTATGTAGGATGTCATAACGGGGGAATATTCCGGCCTCACGCTGATGAACAGTTCGTTGGAAAAGGCCCGCAGGGAGATGGGCTCAAATTCTGCCAGGGGATGGGCACGGGAAACGGCGATAAACTGTTCGCTGGTGCTGGTTACCATGGTTTCAAAGCGGGAACCATTTGTCAGGCCTGAATTTATCATGGTGGCCACATCAATACTGTGGTCTGAGAGCTGCTCGACGATCTCCCTTGCGGAGCAATGGACAATGGAAAGTCTGGTTTCCGGGTATTGCTTCTGGAATTCCAGAATGCTTCGGGCTTCTCGTTCCGGTGCGACCTCCGAGGTGACGAAGCCGATCCGCAGTTCTCCTTGAGGCTCCTTGTTGGCCTGCCGTGCCCGCTGGATGGCATCGTTGAGGGAAACCTGGTTCTCTTTCATCCACCGATACATGATTTCGCCGCCGGGAGTCAGTTGTAAGGTGTTGTTCTTGCGGATGAAGAGCAGGACCTCCAGTTCGGCTTCCAACGCGGCGATGTTCCGGCTCAGTACCGGCTGGGATATGTAGAGCCGGTCGGCGGCAGCGGTGAAATTCAAGCATTCAGCGGCCATCAAAAAAGACTTTTGCTGAGATGAATTCATTTAAAAACCCCTTTCCTTGAGTATTGAAAAACAAAAAAGTGCTGACCTCTTGAAATAAGGCAACACAAAGCAGACCGACGCAGTGGTCGGTAAGACTGTATGGCTCTTCTTTTCAAAAGGAAGGTCGTCTTGTTTCCCAAACGACCCTGTGATCTTTGATGTAGATCAGGCCCGGTATCCATAGCCGAAGCCGTAGGAATCCGGGCTCGAAGAATATATAACAAGTATAACATTCGGAAAAGGGGTTGTCAAGATTGTCGAAATATGGAATCCGGAGAGAAAAATACCCCCGATTCCCTGATGAAAAAACAGGGAACCGGGGGAAGCTGTTTACTTGTCGGCCTTGCCGTCCTTTTCGATGATGGCACGGTTAATGGCGCAGAGGATGGCACGGAGGGAAGCGCGGTTGATGTTGTGGCTCTTGCCCACACCGAAGGCGTCCTTTCCGTCGGGGGTAGTCAGGTGAATGTAACAGACGGCCTGGGAGTCAGAGCCGGAGGTGATGGCATGCTCGGAGTAGTCCACAAAGTGGAAGCCGCCGATCTCATAGTCCCGGATGGCGTTGAAGAAGGCGTCGATGGGGCCGTTGCCGGTGCCGGAGATCTGAAGCTCGCTGCCCTTGTAGCCCAGTGCGCCGGTGAAGGAGACCTCGGGGTCCTGATTGTGGTCGCCGGACTCGGTGAAGGAGTGGCGCAGCAGGGAGTAGGTCTGATCCACAGCCAGATAATGCTTGTCAAACAGCTCGAAGATCTGGCTGGGCAGCAGCTCGGTGCCCAGACGGTCCGTCTCCTTCTGGACGATGGCGCCGAATTCAGGATGCATGGCCTTGGGCAGGCTGTAGCCGAAGTTGTTCTCCATGACGAAGGCGGCGCCGCCCTTGCCGGACTGGGAGTTGATGCGGATAATGGGCTCGTACTGACGGCCCACATCGGCGGGATCAATGGGCAGATAGGGGACCTCCCACATGTCAGAGTCGGATTCCTTCATATACTGCACGCCCTTGTTGATGGCGTCCTGATGGCTGCCGGAGAAGGCGGTGAACACAAGCTGGCCCACATAGGGCTGTCTGGGATCGATCTTCATGCGGGTGCAACGTTCGTACATGTCCTTGATCTTGTTGATGTCGT
>CAZEPQ010000109.1:0-6780 GCA_964514175.1 uncultured Oscillospiraceae bacterium | reverse complement strand
GCCCACGATGGAAACGGCTCTGTCCTGATCGTCCTCGATCTCTGCGCCACCGGTGTAGAAGTCACGGACAATGCTGTCGCCGGTGACGGTCCACTCGGATTCGCGGTCCATGTAAAGATCGCAGCCCCGGTCGCCGTTGTCCTCGCGGCAGAGGATCGCGCCCTCAAAGTCGGTCTCGTCGGTGAAGTAGCAGCCCAGATAGCTCCATGTGTCATAGATGATATTGCCGTCGATGTCCTGATCGATGGTGTACAGCACGCACTCAGAGCCGTTGGCACCGGCCACGCCCCAGCCTCTGGCATTGGTATTGCAGGCGCACAGCAGGAAGGTGTCCATGCCCTCGGGATAGATCATTTCTACATCGCAGAGGCTGATATAGCCGTAGGTGTTGGTGGTGTAGAACATTTTGGCGTTGCCGCTTTCGGAGACATTGTTGGCCTTCAGAACGCCGCCCACCATGGTGCAGAAGGTGGTGCCTTCTTCGGAGTCGCCGGACATGGACTGGTATACCATGACGTTGCTGTTTTCGTCGTCGTCAGAGGCGGTGTAGTTGCCTTCCAGATAGCAGTTATACATATCGAAGGGGTTGCGGCCCTCGAAGCAGATGGCCTGGGCGTTGTTGGCCTGCATGGTGGCGTTGGAAACCGTGATGTCTGCCACGCAGTAGACAGCGGGGGAACCGGTGCCCTGGGAGCCGTTGGCGATATAGGTGCCGCCATCTACCACCATCAGGCCGGAGCCACGGTCAGAACGGATGGCTGCGGAGGAACCGCCCTCTGTGGTGACGGTCAAGTTTTCGGCATAGAGGGTGCCGCCGCCGGCTACCATAATGCCGCCTGCGCCGCCTGCGCCGGTAGTGGTAACGGTGGAATCCTTAATGGTGATGGTGGAATCGCCATAGGCGAAGACGCCGTTGGCGCCGGACACGGAGGTTTCCACGGTGCTGCCGGTGATGGTCAGCTCGGCAGGGGTATTTTCATCCTGGGAATAGGCCAGAACGCCAGAGTTGACGCCATAGAAGCTGGAGTCATCGCCGGTGGTGTCGCCGCCGGTTTTTGTGACGGTGGAGTCGGTGATGGATGCGGTAACACCGGGGCCAACTCGGAGCGCCACTTCACTTTCACCGGTGGAATCGGGGAAAGCTTCGCCGATATAATCGCCGGCCTCCAGATCAGTCACAGCGTCGCCGGTATAGAATGTCATGGAGCCACCGCCGGGAGGGGGAGCGGGCACATCTCCGCCGCCGCCAAAGCCGCCGGGAGGTACATCTGTGGCTACCGCGGTGGTGCAAATGGTCAGTGCCAGAATCAGCACCAGAGCCATACGCCGTTTCAGGTTGATTCTTTTCATGCTGGATCCTTCCTTCCAATTGAAGATAGCACCATTGTAACCTGTAAAGGCCGAATTGTCATGGGAAATTTGGAGAATTGTCCAAATTGAACCTTTTGAGCGCATTTTGTAGAGATGTGTGAATTCTGTGAAGAAAATTGGAGAGACAAAAAACAAATAATGTGATATAATGAGTAAAAATCAATTTGGAGGCGACCCTCATGGAAGGAAAAGCAGAACATATCGTACAGAACGTGGGTGCCATAGCAGAGACCGTATCCGTTTTTTATAACAGCATTGCCAAGCAGGTGCCAAAGGATGTGGCCCTGGTGCTGACCCAGCACTTCATGGACCTGACCATCAACCGCCGCCCGGTGAATGCGGCGGTGATCAACGGCAATGTGGCTGCCGCCATTGCCGCGGTTCAGGCCCAGGAGGCCAAGCGCAGGGCCATGGAAAAGAAAAAGCAGTCCGAGGCCCAGAATCAGCCTGAGCCGCCCAAGAAAGTGGAACCGGAAAACCCCGCAGAAGGATGACCACAAATGCCCGCAGAGTCTTTTCTGCGGGTGCTTTTTGCACTGCGGCTGAATTTACAAATTGTCCACATTTTCGTTAAAGTTCTGCCATAAGTGTCCGTTATCATAAAACCATCAAACAACACCTCCACAGTGTGTTTGATACCCTTCCTTTTTCTCCTCTTTTTTTACTCCTTACATTTTCCTCAAAAGAAACACCCGCGGACGAAGAGATTCGTCCGCGGGCGTTTGTGTATGGAAAGAAAACGAAATTGCCCCAGGGATTGGACAGATGATTCCATAATTCTTCCTGTGTTAAAATTTTTCGACCCGGTTAAACTAGCACCGAACAAATTACAGGAGGAAGAAAACCATGAAGCATAAAAAATTGGGACTGCTTGCGGCGGTGATGGCGCTGATGGTGTCCCTCAGTGCCTGCGGCGGAAATAAGAACAATACTTCCACTAACAGCACGGTTTCCCCGTCTCCCTCTGCGGAGACCACAATCATCCCCAGCGAGACCCCTGAAGCAGGCAGTGTCACCGAAAACGACATCAATACCGGTGATGTGACCGATCCTAACAACAGCGTCGCCCCCGGAGACGGTTATACGGATTCTGCCCATGAGGACAGCAGCAACGAGATGGGCGGCTCCACCTTTGACAGTACCAATGAAAACGGCAGTGCCCACGAAAATGGCAAGGCCCGGACTGCACCTGAAGGCGGTGTGACACCTGAGGATGGGAATAATCATTCTGCCAATGAAAACGGCTCCCACCAGGAGGGGTCTACCGTGGGCGAGGATATGAAACGTGCCGGTGAGGATCTGGGAGACGCTGCCAGAGACGCGGCCCACAGCGTGGAAGACGATATCAACAATATGGGAAGATAAATAAAAGGAGTTCCTCGGCGGGCCGGGGAACTCCTTTGAATGTGGGATCAGTGGACGGCGTACCAGACGTCCAGATCGATATCGTAGCTTTCCAATTCCGCACGGGTGGGGCCGTAGCTTTCGTCGTCGAAGCTCCAGCTCTCATAGGGCGTGGGCAGGAAGATCTCCATGTCCTCTCTGAGACGGTCCGAGGAGAACTCGGTGTACTGGGGAGAGGAGAGGTACTCGTTGGTGGTGGAGGCTGCTACCTGTGCGCCGCCCTCGCCCTGCCATTCCTGCTGCTCTCCACTGGGGGCACTGCCGCCAGTGGAGCCGCCATCACCGCCGGGGGCATCAGGAGGCGGTGTGCCACCGCCCATGGCACCGGCAGCTCCGGCGGAATTGCCGCCCAAAGTCAGATAGAAGGAGCCCATGAAGTCCGTGAACATGTGCAGATGCCACATTTTCCAAACACCGTTTTCCTTCACAAAGTCCACGCCGTAGGCTTCCCAGATGGTGTTGGCGCTCTGGCCGGTCTCGGCGATCATGCCGGGGGAGTACCAGAAGCACTTGGCGGTCTGGCCGTCGTCGGCCACCTCAATGATGGCGGTGGTGGTCACATGGAGCAGAAGCTGGCCCACGCCGCCGTATTTTTCGATGATTTCCTCATCGGTCATGCCGGAAATGTCGATGCCATTGCTCTCACAGTAGCTCTTTGCCGTGCTGAGCCAACTGGTGTCGTGGCCCTCCACATAGGCCTCCCAGATGGCATCGTATCCCACATAGAAACCCTGATTCTGGCCGAAGGAGGCAGTGGCTTGATTTTCAGGCTCCTGAACCCAGATTTCTTCCATCTCCTCCCGGTGGAGACCGTAGCAGTGGTACATAACGTGCCAGCTCATGATGTTCTGGATCTCCTGCTGGTCCAGCGCCTTCCGGGCCATGGTGTAGACCTCGTCCACAGAGGGGCCTTCCTCGGCAGGTTCAGCATCGACAGGCTCAGCATCGACAGACTCAGCATCGACAGACTCAGCGTCGGCAGGCTCGGCGGGAGCTTCCTCTACGGGGGCAGCAACCTCGGAAACAGCCTCCTGCGAGGGCGCAGTTTCTTCAGCGGTGGCAGTTTCGCTGCCGCCGCAGGCTGCCAGAGACAGCACCATGTTCAGAACCAGAAGTAAGGCAAGCATTCTCTTCATGTTTTTCTCTCCTTTACTTGTTCATAGAAATGAACGATTTAATACCTAAACTATATTACAAAATATACCTGCCTGCAAGTTATCAATTTATCACCGGAGGTTTCAAAAAGTGCGGTTTATATTTACGAATTTCCTCTCGAGTTGTGACAAAAGTCCCCATAAAAATTTTCCGGACATCGATAAAAAACAGAAAGGTACGCAGACAGGTGACCGGCCCGTCTGCGTACCCAATCAGGAAGAAGGAGAAATGAAAAAGAATTGTTATGACTATATCATACCGGGATAATATTACGGAAACCACCTGAGTTGTGTGTATTTTCTGTGAATTTTTGTGTAACACTTATGTAACAATTCTTTTCAGACGCCCAGCAGCTTTCCGACAAAGTTCCGAAGCAAACCGGATACAGGGCCGGAGAAGGTATCCTCCGGCAGAATGCCGCTCTGGCTCAACACGGCAATCACCATTACCAGGGTGAAGGCGCCGATGACCAGGCCAACCACACCGCCGCCCAAATGATTGAGGGTGTGGATCACCGGCAGGTGGTCCACGGTGTTGATGCCAAGCTCTACGGCCCGCAATACCAGGAAGATGATCAGGAAAGTAGCCAGGAAGATCAGAATCCCGGCGAAGGCCCCTACGATTGACTCTGCCAGGGCTTCCGCCGCAGCCTGAACAAGGGGAGCGGAAATGTCTGAGGCCGCATTCTGGGCGCTCTGCTGCACGTCAATGCCGAAGGTTTGCAGCAGCTCGATGAGATCCCCCAGGGTGATTTCCTGGCCGCCGATGGTGATGCCGGACTGGCTGGCATCAGAAATGGCATTTTCTGTGGACAGAGAGATCTGCTCCTCCAGCTTTTCGGAGATGGATTCAGTGACCTGGGGCGTTACCTCTGCCACAACTCGGGGGGTCAGAACCTCCTGGGCAACGGAGGCACCCAGACAGGATACCACCAGGATCAGCAGCGAACAAAGAGATAAAATCAGACCCTTCCGATAACCGGAGAGGATACATACGAGCAGTACAAGCAGTAATATAATATCGACCGTCATAAATTGATCCTTTCTTACAGTCGGTGGGATTTACAGGTAGGTTTTCGCTTGCCGGAGCAGCGCCTGGGGGCTGTTTTCACAGCGTTCCTCCACCACATCCTCCAGAAGCCGGTTCAGAATGGTTCCGATTTGGGGACCGGGAGCAAGACCCAACTCCATCAGGTCTTTTCCGCCAATAGCAAGGTCCCGAAGGGTACAGCAGAGGTTTTTGTCTATGGCTTCCTGAACCAGCGCAGTCAGCTCCATCAGCTCGTCGTACCGGGCACGAGTTTTTGGGATGTCCGCATGGCCCAGTGTGTCGCAGCGCTTGACCTCCAGCAGCAGAGGAAGCAGCTCCGGGCCGAATTTCATCAGCAGCCGTCGGGCGGATTTTGTTGTGGCAGGGCAGTAATAGTCGTGGAACCGAACCAGGGTGCATACGGTATCCCGTGTGCGGCTGTCTGACTTCAAACGGGCGAAAATATTGCGGGCCATTGCCTCACTGCGCTGTGGGTGACCGTGACAATGACCGATGCCTTTTTCGTCCACAGTAAAGCAGTCCGGCTTCCCTAAATCGTGGAGCAGCAGAGCCCAGCGAATGCGGGGATCAGGAGGCGATTCCGCCAGCGCCTTGAGGGTGTGGCCCCATACATCCCGGTGGTGGCAGGGATTTTTCTGTAAAAAGCCCATGGCAGGAAGAATTTCCGGCAGAATTGGGGACAGGACCCTGCCGTGTTCCTCCAGGACAGCGGCTGCATTGGGGCCTGTCAGCAGTTTGGTCAGTTCCTGATAGATGCGCTCCCCGCTGACATATTTCAGAAGGTCCTTCTTTTCCTCCATTGCCCTTGCAGTATCCGGGTGGATGGAGAAGGAGAGCTGGGAAGAGAACCGAAGCCCTCTGAGGATCCGCAGGGCGTCCTCTTCAAAGCGTTTCTCCGGCTGTCCCACACAGCGGATAAGCTTGTTTTTTAAATCCACTTCTCCGCCGAAGAGGTCTACAATGTTTCCGTTTGCGTCCGCAGCCATGGCCCCCACAGTGAAATCCCGGCGGGCCAGATCATCCCGGAGGGAGCGGACAAAATATACCGCATCCGGGCGGCGGTGGTCGGCATAGGTGCCGTCCTGGCGGAAGGTGGTGATCTCAAAGGGCTCGTTTTCCAGCAGCACCGTTACGGTGCCGTGCTTCAGGCCAGTTTCAATGACCCGATACCCTGCAAAGCACTGCTCTGTTTCCTCCGGCAGGGCAGAGGTGCAGATATCCCAGTCGTTGGGCGTCCTGCCCAGCAGGGTGTCCCGGACGCAGCCGCCTACGGCGTAGGCTTGAAAGCCTGCGGCATTGAGTTTTTCAAGGATATGCCGGACATTCTTTGGGATGTCCATCTTCTCGCCTCTTTTCGGGGGATATTGTTCGGATGCAACGCCGGTGCGATAGAATTTAGTTCTTCAGACTGTGCAGCGGTGCCGGGATCCGTCCGCCTCTGGCAATGAGCCGGTTGGCGCTGTCGTTGTGAACCGGCATAATGGGAGCGGAACCGAAGAGGCCGCCGAATTCCAGCTCGTCACCCACATCCATGCCCACGGCGGGGATGATGCGTACGGCAGTGGTCTTGTTGTTTACCATACCGATGGCGGCTTCGTCGGCAATGATGGCGGAAATGGTCTGGGCGGAAGTGCTGCCGGGGACGGCGATCATGTCAAGGCCCACGGAGCAAACGCAGGTCATGGCCTCCAGCTTATCCAGAGTCAGGGTGCCGCACTTTGCCGCAGCGATCATGCCCTCGTCCTCGGAAACGGGGATAAAGGCGCCGGAGAGGCCACCCACATGACCGGAGGCCATAAC
>CAZEPQ010000108.1:0-6829 GCA_964514175.1 uncultured Oscillospiraceae bacterium | reverse complement strand
CCACGATGTCAATGAAATCTACAGCCTTTTCCGCAGTTTCTTTGGACTGGTAATCCCGGTCCACAGCAAGGGAAAAAGAAGCCACCGCAATGCCGCTGCCGGTTCTACGGAGTTCGGGATCGCGGGTCAGTCGGCCCATGAGAACAATATGGTTCAGCATGAATGTGCCTCCTTATGCTTCTACGGTGGTGATGAGGCAACGCATGATGCCTTCATCGATCTGCATACGACGCTCAAGCTCAGCGGGAAGCTCGGGCTTAGCTTCGAAGGTCATGAGGACATAGTAGCCCTCGGTCAGGTCGTTGATGGGGTATGCCAGACGGCGCTTGCCCCACTCGTCGAGAGCGATGAGAGCACCTTCTGCCTCCACCATTGCCTTGAACTTTTCCACCAGCGCCTTGGTCTCCTCCTCAGTTACCTGGGGGTTGATGATATACAGCGCCTCGTACTTTTCGGAAATCTTAGCCATGTTGTTTGCACCTCCTTTTGGACATATGGCCGCAAATCTCGTTTGCGGCAAGGATTCGCTGCACATTTCGCATTTATGCAGCCTTTCTATTATAGCAAAAAATCCCGTTTTGTCAACGGGATTTTTTATTTTTTTATGATTTTATTCGCCTTCCAGATTATTGAGCACCTGGCGCAGGCAGGCGCGCAGCAGCTCCTGCTGCTCTTCGGTGAGGCCCTTGACCATATTTTCCTCGGCCTGGTTCCGCGCATCGGCCAAGACCTTCTGAACCTCCATGCCCTTTTCGGTCAGGATTACCCGCTTATTGCGGGTATCCTGGGGCAGCCGCTCACAGCGAATGAAGCCCTTCTGCTCCAGATTCCGCACCAGGGAAGAAACACTGGATGCCTTGATGCCCAGCGCATACTCCAAATCACGCTGGTTCACATCTTCCCTCCCTAGCTGTCTAAAAAGTCTTGTCAGCACACGGGACTGCGGATAGGTCACATCATAATCTGAAAAACATTTATCAAAATACTGACGGACCGCGTAGGAGATATTGGTAATAAGAAAACCAATATCCGGATTATCCTTCGGTTTCATTTCATTTTCTACCATAGAGCAGCTTCTCCCTTCTCGTGTTTGATCCGGCTGGTCAGGCCGCAGCAAGATAAATAGTTCTTATTCGAACCGTTTATCATACGAATAGTTTATTCCCAAAACTAACATTTGTCAAGCATAACCATGAAATTTCCCCAACAAAAATCCCCTTTTCTTCCCGAAATTCCGTGTCTCGGTGCAAAAATCCCCTCCAACCGAATTTGGGCGGAGGGGATATCTCATTTTATCCGAAGAACTTTTCGTGGATGGCTGCCACAGCCCGGTCCGTGTCCTCCTTATTGATGAGGACGGAAACCTTGATCTCAGAGGTGGAGATCATCCGGATGTTGATGTGCGCCTCATAGAGGGCCTCAAACATGGTTGCAGCCACACCGGGGTTATCCACCATGCCGCCGCCAACTACGGAAACCTTTGCCACGTCTGTGGAAACATCCAGATGTTCATAGCCCAGAGAATCCCGGTTCTCCGTCAGGACACGCTTTGCGTCTTCGGCGCAGTCCTTTGCAACGGTGAAGGAAATATCCTTAGACTCGGCACGACCGATGGACTGGAGAATAATATCTACGTTGATCTTCTCTCTGGCCAGCAGGTTAAACACCTTGTAAGCAACACCGGGAGTGTCGTTGAGGCCCACCAGGGCCACACGTGCCACATTCTTGTCCTGGGCAACGCCGCTGATATACGTCTTTTCCACTTGTTTCACTGCCTCCTTGACGATGGTTCCGGGTGCGCCAGTGAAGCTGGAGAGCACCTCGATATTCATATTGTAACGCTTTGCCATTTCCACGGACCGGTTATGGAGCACCTGAGCGCCCAGAGACGCCAGCTCCAGCATCTCACCGAAGGTGATCTCGTCCAGCTTTTTGGCGTTCTTCACCTTTCTGGGATCGGCAGTGTAGACGCCGTCCACATCTGTATAAATTTGACACAGGTCCGCTTTCAGGGCCACAGCCAGCGCAACTGCGGTAGTATCGGAACCGCCGCGACCCAGAGTGGTAATGTCATGGTACTTATTGACACCCTGGAAGCCTGCCACCAGAACGATCTTGTTTTTATCCAGTTCCTCCTGAACACGAGTACCGGAAACCTTCTTGATACGGGCCGCACCGTATGCGGCGGTGGTATCCATGCCGATCTGCCATGCGGTGAGGCTGATGACGGGATAGCCCAATTTTTCGATGGCCATAGCCATCAGGGAAATGGATATCTGCTCGCCAGTAGCCAAAAGCATATCCAGCTCACGCTTGGACGCCGCGGGATTGATCTCCGCAGCCTTATCCAGCAGGTCGTCAGTGGTATCGCCCTGGGCGGAGAGAACCACCACCACCTGATTTCCCTTTTTGTAGGTATTTGTTATGATCTCTGCCACATGCAGGATCCGTTCGGCGTTGGCCACGGAGCTTCCGCCGAATTTCTGAACAATCAGTGCCATAGTATCCTCCAGATTGAAAAGATTTACTCCAAAACCGGCAGACAGCTCAGGGCATTAAAGCCCACAAGCTTTTCCTCCAGTGCCTTGCGGGATAGTTCCCCGGTGAAAATAGCAGTCTGTCCCGACAAATCGGGCGTGGTGACCGTTTCCACATCACCGAAGACAGTGCCGATACGCTTTTCCCGCTCCTCGGTACGAATGTACCACCTCTGAGGAAGGCTGCTGTAATCTCCAACCACGACCTTGCCGCCGGAGACCCAGTCCATATTCTGTCTTCTCTCCTTATGCTTCACCGCGTCAATGATGTCCGCGGACACCGCGCTGGCAGTGGGCAGCTTGCCTGCGCCACGGCCATAGAACATCACATCGCCGATGGCGTCCCCTCGGACCACAATACCGTTGAACACGTCCTCCACGCCGGAGAGCTGATGATCCTCCGGCAGCAGATGGGGGGCAACATAGGCCACCACCTTGCCGTCCTCCATACGGAGGGCACGACCAAGGAGCTTGATCTTCATGCCTGCGGCCTCCGCCATGGCAACATCCTCCGCAGTGATCTTTGTAATGCCCTGGGTGGGCACATCATCGGGATAGACATGGCGTCCAAAGCTGAGAGAAGCCAGGATACAGATCTTTCGGCAGGCGTCAAAGCCCTCCACGTCGGCAGTGGGATCTGCCTCGGCATAGCCCTTTTCCTGGGCCTGCTGCAAAGCCGTGTCGAAAGAAAGTCCTTCCTTAATCATTTTAGTCAAAATATAGTTCGTTGTGCCATTGAGAATGCCATAAATCTCGGCGATCTCATTGGCTGCCAGACAGGACCCCAGGGGACGAATGATGGGAATACCGCCGCCCACAGAGGCCTCATAGAGATAATTGAGGTTCTTTTCACGGGCAATGGCCAAAAACTCGTCGCCGTACTGGGCAACCACCTCTTTATTGGAGGTGACCACGCTTTTGCCTGCCTTCAATGCCCGAAGGGTGTAGTCCCGGGCATCCACGGTACCGCCGATACACTCAGCCACCACGGAGACCTCCGGGTCATTTTCGATGACGGAAAAATCCTGCACCACCAAATCCCGGAAGGGACTGTCGGGATAATCATGCCGGCCCAGGATATATTTGATCTCCACCGGCTCGCCGGCTTTCTTCTGAATGGAGGCGGCGTTCTTTGTCAGCACCTCCGCCACGCCGGAACCTACGGTGCCGAGACCCAAGATCGCAACTTTTGCCATAAAAATCTCCTTTCGTCTCAGCCCGCAACGATCTCAGCCTTCACCACACCATCTAGATTGCTCATGCGTTTGAGCAGGTCCTCCACAGAGCAGTGGAGCTCACTGGTCTCAGCGGTGATGGTAACGATGGCACAGCCGTTGGTGGGAATATTCTGGTTAATTGTGAGTATATTTGCGCCGTTATAGGCAAAAATGGAAAGTATACCGGAAAGCACACCGGTACGGTCCTTCAAAGTAAGCTGGAATGTAATGATACGGCCTGCCATAAGATTTTGAAAGGGCATCATGGCGTCCCGATACTTATAGAACGCACTGCGGCTGATACCGGTGGCCTTGGTGGCCTCGCCCACAGTGGTGGCTTCTCCGGAATCCAGCATTCGCTTGGCCTCTGCCACCTTCAGGAATACCTCAGGCAGCGCAGATGCTTCCACAATATAATACTTTGGTAATTTGTCCATGGTATTTCCTCCTAATTGTCCGCCCATGGCGTTCATTTGTGTTCCATGCGAATTCTATCTTATCACTTAAAGTGTCCGTTTGCAACGGACACTTGTGTAGAATATCGTCCAAATTTTCCATTATTTTTTGTACTATCTGTCACCTACCCACTCTGGAGGTCCTTATGGAATCTTACATCAAACTAAAGCGTAACCTGCCACCCATTCTGTGGGGAGTTGTCATCCTGCTGCTCCTGAAATACCTGCTGCCGCTGGTATTTCCTGTTCTTCTTGGCTTGGGCATCGCAGCCGCTCTCACGCCTCTGATCCACAGGGTGCAAAAGGGCATGGAGGTTCGATACAACACCGCTGCGGTCCTGTGCGTCAGCGGCGTACTATCCGTCGTTATTCTGGCGATTTTTCTTCTGGGCCGCTTTTTGGTTTCTGAACTGACGGAGCTCTACCAGAACCTTCCCGGTCTGCTGTCCTCCCTTTCGGAATATGCCCAGGGCTTTGAACGCTGGGCGGACCGTTTGGCAGAGGACCTGCCTGTGGGCGCCGGAGACGCCCTGCGGGACTGGACCGACAGCATCCTATCCTCCGGCGGCACCCTGGCCTCCAGCCTTTACGAGGGGCTCTTCTCCCTGGTATCCGGTTTTCTGAGCCGTCTGCCGGACAACCTGCTGTTTATATTGACATTGATCCTGTCCAGCTTCTTCGGGGCAGCGGAGCTTCCACGGCTCCGTTCCCTTCTGCGGGAGCATCTTCCGAAAAACCGCTGGCAGCAGATGACTTCCCTTGGTGAAAGCATCAAACACGTCCTGGGGAATTGGTTCCGGGCGCAGATCAAGCTCATGGGGGTTACATTTCTCATTCTGTTCACCGGACTGATGGTGCTGCGGGTCCGATTCCCCCTGTTTTTTGCCCTTGGTATCGCACTTTTAGACGCCCTCCCCCTCTTTGGCACCGGCACAATCCTGCTCCCCTGGGGGCTTTTGTCCATGATCTCCGGGGATTTTCACTTAGGCATCGGCCTTATGGTCCTGTATGGGGCGGCAGCTCTTTGCCGTAACATTTTAGAGCCAAAATTTCTGGGGGAACAAATGGGCGTCAGTCCCCTTCTGACCCTGATTTCAATTTACGTGGGCTATCGTGTCTCCGGGGTCATTGGGATGATCCTGCTGCCCATTCTGGTAATGCTAGGCGCCGAGGTATTGGAAGCAAGACGCAGACCCCAGGGCATCGCAGAACAGGTTTCTCCCAATGGATTCATGCGTCATGCTACGGAATAGATTGGATTTTTTAAGAGGTATTCCTTTGAAATCTCAAAACAGCCCACCCTCATTTCAAACAAGGGCGGGCTGTTTCTATGATCGAAAACTTAAAATCCGAATTTCATTCCAACACGGCAAACTTCTTTAGTTCATCCATGGCAATACGGTCATGCTTTTTAGCGAAGCCATGGGCTCCGTTTTCGATCATGCGGAAGGTAATGTTTTCCGACGAATTATTCTCAAGATATGCCTCATATGCACATTGTGCATAATCCGGATGGACGATCTTATCCTTTGTGCCATGAACAAGGAGGATGTTGCCGAAATAGCCCTTGATAGCCTCAAAGGGATCCATGTGAATCACGTCCTCTACATAGCATTTGCCCAGCTTCATGGGGCCACACTTTATGATGGCTGGAGGATTCTGCGGATCAAACTTGGCCCACATCATTTTACCGGCCCTGGCGTCATCAGGAATGCACAGGGCGGGATAAAACAGCACCAGCTTGGAAACCGGATACTCTGCCGCCACCAATGCGGAAACAAAACCGCCCTGACTACAGCCCATCAACAGGATATTCTCAGCATCCGTATAATTGAGGCTCTTGGCGTATTCCATAACGGCCAAAAGATCCTTTGTTTCAGTGAGCACGGACATATCCGTGGTTTTACCGTCACTTTTCCCCATAATAACGGAGCCGCCGTTAAAATCAAAGGCAAAAGCTGCATAGCCCATTTCCGCCAACATTTTCGCATAATGCAGCACCGTCTTCTGATTCGCCATAAAACCATGACTCACAATGGCAATGGGGCATCTTTCCCCCTGAGGACGATACTCCGTGCCCCGAATGGTCAGGCCGTCACGCTGACAGGAAAATTGCCGCTGCATAATTCCGTTATCATTCTTCTTGTTAAAACCAAACATTTCTGCGCCTTCTTTTATTAAACGATGATTTATTATGTCCCGGTATGGTACTGCCGGGGATAATTCTACAAAAGGGTTCGATGCCCTCATCTGGAGAAATATAATTTGCCTTTCACGCAAATTATATGAGAAAGACCCCGTTACTACTGTAACGAGGTCTTTCTGGAGGTACCACCCAGATTTGAACTGGGGAATCGAGGTTTTGCAGACCTCTGCCTTACCGCTTGGCTATGGTACCACATGCAGAAAAGGAGCACCTTCCGGTACTCCTTTTCTTTTTGGAGCGGGTGACGAGGCTCGAACTCGCTACCTCCACCTTGGCAAGGTGGCGCTCTACCGGATGAGCTACACCCGCATATTTTGCTGACCTCGGAATCGAATCTCTCCGATTCCGATCAGTCAGACTTTGGTGCCTCCGGTCGGAATCGAACCAACGACACGAGGATTTTCAGTCCTCTGC
>CAZEPQ010000107.1:0-6864 GCA_964514175.1 uncultured Oscillospiraceae bacterium | reverse complement strand
CCCTTACCGGTAGCAGCGGTGGTGTTGCCCAGGGAGTCCAGAGCGTCGGTGCGCTCACGAACCTCTTCGGGCAAGCCGGACATCTCAGCGATGCCGCCGGCGTTATCAGCCACGGGGCCGTAAGCATCGGTAGCCAGGGTGATGCCCAGGGTAGCCAGCATGCCGACACCGGCAATACCGATGCCGTAGAGGCCTTCATAGAAGGACTGGGTGAAAGCGCCGGTGCTGTCCACGATGACCAGGGAGCCGCCAGCAGCGAAGTAGCTGATGAGAACGGCAGCGCCGACGATCAGAATGGAGGAAGCGGTGGACTTCAGACCCAGGGAGATACCGCCGATGATGATGGTGGCGGAGCCGGTCTCGGAAGCTGCAGCCAGCTCCTGAGTGGGCTTGTAGGTATCAGAGGTGTAATACTCGGTGAAGTAACCGATGGCACAGCCGCCAACCAGACCGCTGAGGATGGCGATGAAGACGCCGATGCTGTCCATGATAACGATGCTCAGAATGGCAGCGAAGATGGCAGCCAGAACAGCGGCGGAATAGGTGCCGGTACGGAGGGACTTCAGCAGGGACATCTGATCAGCGTCTTCCTTGGTCTTGACAAAGAAGGAGCAGATCAGGGAGCAGAGCATACCAACAACAGCGATCATCAGGGGCAGAAGCATGCCCTTGAGGCCGTAGCCGGCAGCAGCGGACAGAGCGAAGGTAGCCAGGATGGAGCCGACATAGCTCTCATACAGGTCAGCGCCCATGCCTGCAACGTCGCCAACGTTGTCACCAACGTTGTCAGCGATGGTAGCGGGGTTGCGGGGGTCATCCTCGGGGATACCAGCTTCAACCTTACCAACCAGGTCAGCGCCTACGTCAGCAGCCTTGGTGTAGATGCCGCCGCCAACACGAGCAAACAGAGCCATGAAGGAAGCACCCATGCCGTTCATAACCAGGATGTTGCCCAGTTCGGTGGGATCGGTGATACCAAAGACAAAGTACAGCAGGCAGAACCACATGGTGACGTCCAGCAGACCCAGGCCGACCACGGTGAAGCCCATGACGGAGCCGGAGGAGAACGCAACACGCAGACCCTTGTTCAGGCCCTCATAGGCAGCCTGAGCAGTACGGGCGTTGGAATTGGTAGCGATCTTCATGCCGATAAAGCCAGCCAGCATGGAGAAGATACCGCCAGTGATAAATGCGAAGGGGGTGAACTTGGAGAGCATTTCGCCATCGGTGGCGAAAGCCATGATGAGAAGGACCACGAATACGATAGCGAAGACCTTACCAACCGTGATGTACTGATGCTTGAGGTAAGCATTTGCGCCTTCACGGATGGCCTGAGCGATCTCGACCATCTTTTCGTTGCCTTCGGAGTGCTTCATAACTACGCCGCGCTGATACACCGCAAAGAGCAGAGCCACCAGAGCGCCGACGAAGCCGAGCAAGAACCAGTTTTGCAACAAAAACAACTCCTTACAAAATTATTTATAGCTTATCTATTCTAACATATTTCCTCCGGATTGCAATAGTTTCTGTGCGATTTTCGTGAAAAACAGCAAACCATCCAAAAGAATCCCGGAAAACTTACCCATCCTCTGCAACTACGCCCATATCGTCAAAAGGCCCTTGTATTTCCCATAAAATTGCGGTATAGTTTTCCTGTAACAAAGGAGGGCTTTGCCATGGCGGAATTGACCATCACTGGAATCACCTTGTTAAATATTACGGAAAAGACCGGCTTTCTGGGCCGGAGGATCATAACGGAGGAACAGCTTCGGCTCACCACCCCCGGCGGAAGCATCTATCTTCGGCAGAACGTGCTGGAGGGAACCGGCGATAGCTGGAAGCTCTTCAAGGCACGGCTTCGGGAGAATGCGGAGTTGCATGGGATACCCTATATGGATCAGCGAGATCGGCAATAATATGACCCGGCAGCGTGGCTGCCGGGTACTTCTTTACCATCTGGTCATATTTTTCTCGAATTTTTCGGTGTAAGCGGCCTTCAGTTCCTCTGGCGTGATACCATAGCAGAGCAGAATGTCGTTGTAGTACATCAGCACATCGGCCATTTCTTCCACAAAATGCTGCCGAATCGCTTCGTCCTCCATGATTTTATCGTGCCACTGTTTCTTAATTACATCAATGACCTCGCCGATCTCACCCAGCATCCAGAGTAGCTTATTTTTGCCGGTTTCGGGGCAGATGGGTTCCCATTGATCCTTGTATTTTTCCTGGAGCCGGCGCTGCATGTCCAGCATTTCGTTCATAGTAAAGTCGTTCATGGTGTATACTCCTGCTTCCTGTATTGTGAGATGATTTCGTCGATGATTTCATTGTAGCAGACGTTGTGAAAGTCTGTTGTGTCCACCCGGATTATATGATCCCCGTAGGAAAAGCTTCGGCAGGGCGCAGTCTGCTTTTCAAACTGTTCCAGAGAAGCAAATCTGCTGCCGGATACAAGTCCCGGATGGCGTCCCGTGGTTCTGTCACGCTCCACAAAGCGTCGATGGATGGTTTCCACATCCCCATCGAACAGAACGGTAATGACATGGTAATGATACTGCTGAACCAGAGCGTCAAGGGCAGGGGGACAGGTGGCCCCCAAATTGCTTTCAAAAATCAGTGCGGAACCTGATTTCATCAGTTCTTCGCAGAAGTGGAAGGACAGGTCGTAAGCGGCACCGCCAAACTTTTGGGATTCTTCCCGCAGTGTTCCGTCGTACTGAATCCGCTCCCAAAGGATTTCTTTTAAGCGGTCCTTGCAGACAAGGGGAATGTGCAGGGCGTTTGACAGATAACTTGCGAAGGTGGTTTTACCGGAAGCGGGCATTCCGGCAATGATGATCAAAAATTTATCCATAGGATACCTCCACTTGAAAATCACCCTTATTCTACCATGTTTCGGCTTTGTTGTCCATGTTTTACACCGGTGCGGCAGCACCGGAAGCTCCTTGGAGAAGGAGCTGTCAGCGAAGCTGACTGAGGATGGATGCCGGAAGCAGTTCGATAACAACCATCTTTCGGCGAGTTCGCACTGCGGCAGTCCATCCTCCGTCACGGCTTATGCCGTGACACCTCCTTCTCTAAGAGGTTCTTGCCGCCTGCGGCGGCTCTGCCGTGACGGGAAAATGATTGTAGAAATATATGGAACTTTCTGTTATACTGGTTTCAAAACATGGAAAATGAG
The DNA here is from genome assembly GCA_964514175.1 of uncultured Oscillospiraceae bacterium. GTDB lineage: Bacteria > Bacillota > Clostridia > Oscillospirales > Oscillospiraceae > HGM13006. The sequence goes on along the minus strand of CAZEPQ010000107.1, from coordinate 3,683 downwards.
GGATCGAAATGAGCAGAGCCGTTATGACCACCATCACAAACATGTGCATGGTCTACGATGGAGATAACGTGGTTATTCAGGACAGAGTAAATAAAAAATGGGGCGGTATTACCTTCCCCGGCGGGCATGTGGAAAAGGACGAATCTTTTACGGATGCAGTCATTCGAGAGGTTTATGAGGAAACCGGACTAACAATCTCGAAGCCGCAGCTTTGCGGAATCAAAGATTGGCCGGAGGAAGATGGCTCACGTTATATTGTTCTGTTCTATAAAACGAATCAATTTTCCGGAGAACTGCGATCTTCTGAGGAAGGCGAAGTTCGGTGGTGCAGCATGGAGGAATTAAAGACCATGAAGCTGGCCAACGACATGGAGGACATGCTCAGAGTATTTCTGGAAGATGATCTCAGCGAGTTTTTCTACTATATTGAAGATGGAAAATGGAAATATGACCTAAAATAAGTGACCATGTTCCTACTCCTGGAACGCCCAGGTTGTGCGTAGGTGCCGATGCACCATAGGCATTCCCTTCGGTCACCCACATCGGCCCAGCGGGAAGCAGTATGATGACAGAGAGTCTCGGCGAATTCGCACTGCGGCAGTCCATCCTCCGTCACGGCTTGTGCCGTGACACCTCCTTCTCCAAGGAGGTTCTTGCCGCCTGCGGCGGCTCATTACGGTCGTACTATAAAAATTTCCGGCAGTTTTCACTGCCGGAAAATTTTTATAGCTTGAAACCAAAATAATCTACCGCGTTCTTCCAGCAGATATTTTCCACCATGGTGCCCAAGGTGTCCATATCACAGGGATATTCACCCTTTTCCACCAGCTCGCCGATCTTGTTGCAGAGAATGCGGCGGTAGTATTCGTGGCGGGCAAAGGAGGTGAAGCTGCGGGAGTCCGTCAGCATACCCACAGAACCGGACAGCAGGCCCGTCTCCATGAGCTGATCGATCTGCTCGGAAATGCCCCGGATGTGATCGTGGAGCCACCAAGCCGCGCCATACTGGACCTTGCCGCCGTTCATGGCGAAATTCACCGCCATGGTGGACAGCATGGTGTTGTCCGCGGGGTGCAGGTTGTAGAGGATGGTCTTGGGCAGGCTGTCCGCAGCCTCCAGATCTCCCAGATAGGCACCCAGCAGGAAGGGGTTCGTGGCCTCGCCCACGCTGTCTCCGCCGGCGTCAGCGCCGAAGGCCTTCATCAGCTTGGGAGAATTGTTCCGAATGGGTCCCAGATGGAGCTGCATGGCCATACCCCGGCGGGTATATTCCTCGCCCAGGAAACGGAGCAGCGCACCCTGATAGACGGAGATCTCCGCCTCCGTCAGCGCTTCGCCCTTCAGGGCCTTCTTCGTGATGCCCCCCACATCCCCGCCGGAGGCGTAACGGAAGTGGAGGAAGCCATGGTCAGTGACCTTGCAGCCGGAGGACTGGAAGAAATCGAGAGACCCACGAAGGGCAACCTTCAGGCTCTCCCAATCGGAAATTTCGCCGTACTTTTCCCCAAGCTGCTTTACGGCAAGCTGCCATACGGGGGCGTTGTCGATGTGCAGGAACCGGTCGGGACGGAAGGAGGGCAGTACCTGGAAGGCAATGCCGTCATCCCCCATGATCTTTCTGTGCCATTCCAGGCTGTCAGCCGGATCGTCGGTGGTGCAGAGCACCTTTACGTTGGCCTTTTCCAGCAGGGAAACGGCATCATAACCGTGGCCGGAGAGCATTTCGCAGGTCTGATCCCAGATCTCTTTTGCGGTTTTCTCCGTCAGGGGCGTGTGGATGCCGAAATACCGCTGGAGCTCCAGATGGGCCCAGTGATAGACCGGGGTGCCGATGAGCCGGGGCAAGATTTTGGCGAACTGACAGAACTTTTCGTACTCCGGGGCGTCTCCGGTGACATAGTATTCGTCCACGCCACATACACGCATGACACGCCACTTGTAGTGGTCCGCTGCCAGCCAGAGCAGGGTCAGGTTGTCATACCGGTGGCGCTCATAGATCTCCTGGGCCGGCAGATGATTGTGATAGTCAATGATGGGCAGGCCCTCGGCGTGTTCGTGGAACAGCTTGGAGCCGGTTTCGTTATAGAGGAGGAACTCCTCGTTCATAAAAGGTCTCATTTAAAACTTCTCCCGGTTGATCCACAGACCCAGGGCGGGGTTGGGGATGAAATAGACTTCTTCGCCATCAGGCATGGTGTTATAGCCATATTGGAGCTTCTCCGGGTCATACCGCTTTGCCATTTCGTCATAGTCGGCAGCCTGGAAGCCCACAGCCTCCACCTCTTCCTTGGTGATATCCTTCACAGCATAGGTGATGGTGAAGCGTCCGTCGGAGGAACCGTGGATCAGATGGGCAGCGGCGCCCATGTTGTCCCGCAGGTCCTGATTTTCGGGCTTGCTGAACTGCTCCAGAATGTTTTCCCGACCTGTGTAGCCGTACTTCCGAATGAGCTTGTCCACCTGGGGATCCTCGCCGAAGCGCTCGATGCCCGGAGCCAGAACCAGCAGCTCGCCGCCGTCGGCAATGGCCATACGGGTGCGGTAGACGGACTTGTTGCCCAGCCATGTGCTGTGGAACTCGGAGGGTGTCAGATATACGATGCATTTCTTGATGCCGGTGTCCACAAAGTCGATATTCTTCTCCTGGGCCAGCTCGATGGCCTTTTCCAGCACTTTGCGGGTGTCACCGATGAACAGTCCGTGGGTGTGGATGTTACCGCCGGGGGCGGTGGTAACGGTAAGAACGAACATAACGGGACGCTGGGAAAGGTAATGGGTCAGCGCATAGTCCAGAATCTTTCGGACCGGGGTGTGATCCTTGCCCATCATCCGCTCCATGCCGTAGACTGCGCCTACCATGTGGCTGGAGTTGATCATGGCACTGCCGCCTACGCCAACAAACAGGTTCTTGGAGTGGTTCGCCATGCCGATGACCTCGTGGGGCACCACCTGGCCAGGGGAGATGATCAGGTCGTACTTTTCATCCATCACCAGCTTGTTGATCTCAACGTCCACCGGGTCATGCCACAGGCCTTCGGTGATCTCTTCCAGATATTCCGCGGGGACCTGACCCAGCTTCACCACATCGGTGCGCCAGTTATGGGGGATGAACTTTTCGTAGGGGATGTTTCCAAACATGGCTGTGGCTTCTTCCTCCGTCACAGGCACATGGGTGCCCAGTGCGGGGAGGATGTCCACCTCACAGCCCATTTCTGTCAGGGTGTTGTAGTAGACATTGGTGATAAAGCCGGCGCCGGAATGAAACCGGGTGAAATCGGGGGGGATGATCAGGACATGCTTGAGGTCCTTGCCTTCGATGCTCTGGAGCAGCGCGGCACGAATCTCTTCCTGGCTCAGGCCCTCGGGACCCTTGGCATAATAGAAATTTTCCATAATTTCCTCCTGTTATACGCCGCTGTAGGCGCTGAAGCCGCCGTCCACGGGGATCACAATGCCCGTCACGAAGGAGGAGCAGTTGTTGTCCACCAGGTACAGCAGGGTGCCGATCAGCTCCTGGGCTTCGCCGAAGCGGCCCATGGGGGTAGCGGCCAAAATCTTACCGGTACGGGCAGTGGGGGTGCCGTCGTCATTCCACAGCAGGGTCTTGTTCTGCTCGGTGGAGAAGAAGCCGGGGGCAATGGCGTTGACACGGATGCCCACCTTGCTGAAATGCACCGCCAGCC
>CAZEPQ010000106.1:0-6867 GCA_964514175.1 uncultured Oscillospiraceae bacterium | reverse complement strand
ATTCTGCCGAAGCCGTTGATACCCACTTTTACACTCATTGCCAGATATCTCCTTTGTATTCAGTTCTTCTCCACGCTCCCGACTGCCAGATCGAGACGCAGTTCCGAAGTTATTATAATACATTACCGACAAAAGGTAAAGTGTCTCCCTCAGTTTTTTACATTTTGTCTGCAAAAATGTGGAAACTGTCGAGAATTGTGGAATTATGTCGTTGATTTTCGCCCTAGATTCAAGTATCATATTAAAAAGAACACATGAATCACCGGTTCCAGATATTTCAGCGGGTTTTCCTCTTAAAAATGGAGACCCTAGATTGGAAAGGCCCCAGGAGGAAGCGTCATGGACATGAAACCTATCGAGAATATCCAAAGCTGGATGGATGGAGCGTCTTCCGCCCAGCTTCTGTTCCGGAACGATGTTCTGTCTGCGGCAAACATCTGCGCCCGGAAACTTCTGCCCGGATTGCAGCCGGGGCAGACCGCCGACCAAATCTTCGGCGGGGCCTCAACGGAGTATCACCTGTTCTCCGGTAAGGGCACCCTGCTCTTTTCCGCGGAATTGGCGGGACAGTCCATGAACGTGCGGGTAAGCCTCTGGCAGGACTATTACCTGACAGAGCTGACAGAATCCACGGAGGCCATGTCCTCCTCTGCCCTTCGCTCCGTGGCAGAGAGCTTGATGGGGCCCATGACCACGGTGATGTCCCTGACCCCCAAGCTGCTGCCCCAGTTGGAGGAGACCTCCGACCCTAAAAATATGGATCGTGCCGCCCAGCTCAATCAGGGCCTCTACGCCATGTTCCGGGCGGTCAGCAATATTCGCTTTGCCGCCGGAGAAGGCCAGCTAAAGCCAAATCTCAAGCGGATCAACATCACCGGCTGGCTCCGTGATCTGACCCAGCAGCTTCAGGCCCTGTTGAATATGGCGGAAAAGGAGCTGACCTGTAACCTTCCCTTGAATGATTATATGTGCGACATAGACCCGGAGCTGCTGGAAAGAGGGCTGCTCAACATTCTTTCCAATGCCATGAAATACACGGAGAAGGGCGGCCAGATTCGGCTGAGCCTGTCAAAGATGGGCAGTCGTGTCCGCATCACCGTGCAGGATAACGGCTGCGGCATCCCGGCCTATCAGATGGGGGCCGTATTTGACCAAAAGGAACACCGGGCACAGATTCCCGACCCCAGGGACGGCATTGGCCTGGGCCTGGGTATGAGCCGTCGGATCATGCAGGCCCATAGCGGAACCCTGCTGCTGGAATCCGAGGAAGGCAAGGGTACGGCGGTGCATCTGATGCTACCGGTCAGCCAGAAAAAGGACCTTGGGCTATCCACCACCATTCATCGCCCGGACTACTCCGGCGGCTTCAACAAGCTACTGCTGGAGCTGGCAGACGCGCTGCCCAGCCGTGCCTTTGATACCAGAGATGTGGATATTTAAGTTTTTTCCCGCCGAAGGCTCCCCTTCGGCGGGGTTTTTACACGCAAAACAATTTAACACATTTACTCGTTAAAGGGTTGACGCTACAGAAAAAAGCTGATATCATAATCCAGTGCCGAAATAGGGCAGATCAGGAGGAATTCACATGTACAGTGTTTTTGTCAATACATTTACGGTGCTGCTGGGCAGCATCATCGGACTTCTATGCAAAAAGGGCATCCCGGATCGGCTGAGCAACGCCGTTATGACAGGCATCGGCCTTTGTACTCTGGTCATCGGCATCACCGGCGTTCTGTCCGGTGAGAATACCCTGGTGCTGATTCTGTCCATTGTGCTGGGCGTCATCGTGGGCGAGCTTCTGGAGCTTGACGGTCATGTAAACCGTGCCGTGGAAAAGGTTGCAGGCAAAGCTGCCGGCGCAGGCAAGGCCGCCCAAATCTCCCAGGGCTTCATCACCGCCTGCCTGCTGTTCTGCATCGGCGCCATGACCATCGTAGGCTCTCTGAATGCCGGATTGAAGGGCGACCATGAAATGATCCTGACCAAGAGCCTGCTGGACTTCATTTCCTCCATCATGCTCTCTGCCACATTGGGCATCGGCGTGCTGTTTTCCGCCGCCTTTGTGCTGGTATTTCAGGGCGGCATCGTGCTGCTGGCTCAGTATCTGGCCCCCTTCCTCTCCGATGCGGTCATCAATGAGCTGACCTGCGCCGGAAGCCTGATGATCCTGGCACTGGGCCTGAATATCCTCGGCATCACCAAGATCAAGGTCATCAATTTCATCCCCGCTTTGCTGTTTGTACCCTTTGTGTGCATGCTCTTCGGGGCTTTGGGAATCGGGTAAAAGAATCGGTGAGCGGCTTCGGCTACTCACCTTTTTTAGAAAAAATTGATTTAAGACACACAGAGGGCACATAGCTGTGTTATAATGACCGTGAATTAGCCCCGAAGGGAGGAATTTCCGTGCTCAAACGTACATTGTATCTAACTGCCCTGTTGCTTTTGTTTACACTCCCCTGCTTTGCCCAGGATACAAGCGGAAGCTGCGGCGAAAATGTATATTGGAACTACGAAAAGGGAACCTTGACCATTTCCGGCGAGGGCGCCATGGAAAACTACTACTATCCCTGGAAGGAATTTCGGGAAGAAATCACCACCGCCGTCATTGAGCCGGGCGTTACCAACATCGGCGCCTCCGCCTTTTATCGCCACACCGCCCTGTCCCAGGTGACCATAGGGCCGGATGTGACAGAAATCGGGGACAATGCCTTCTATCAATGCCTTTCACTAAGGGAAATCACGGTGCCGGAGGGGGTCAACGTCATTGGAGACAACGCCTTTTTTGAATGCACCGCCCTCTCATCGATATCTCTGCCCCAGAATATGACCGCCATCGACAGCGGGGCTTTTGGGGGTTGCCTTAGCCTGGGGTCCATTACACTCCCCTCGGGTCTTACCCAGATCAGTGAGCAGTGTTTTTATGGTTGCAGCGTTTTGCGAAATATTATCATCCCGGAGGGGGTTCAGATCATCCAGCCTGAGGCCTTTTACGGCTGCACCTTGCTTCGTACCGTGGAGTTTCCCCAAACCCTGACGGAAATCGGGATGCTTTCTTTCTATGATTGCGGCAGTCTGCTGGAGTTTTCACTGCCCGAAAGTCTCAGCATCATTGGCCAGTCCGCATTTGCGGATTGTACCTGCCTGGAAACCGTCCTGCTGCCGGAAGGTCTTTCGGAGATCGGTACCCGGGCATTTCTCGCCTGCACTCGCCTGCGGGAAATTGTGTGGCCTGCCACCATCCCGGAGGTACCGGACCAGACCTTCTGGGGATGCTCCGCACTGGAAACGGTGACGCTGCCGGAAGGCGTCACCACCATTGGAGGCGAAGCCTTTTTGGGCTGCACTTCACTGAAGGAACTCAAATTGCCGGAAACGCTGACCACGATCTTTAATGACGCCTTTCGGAAGTCCGGCCTGACCTCCATTACCATTCCCGCCGCCGTCAGCAGTATTTCCTTGGATGCTTTACCCGATACTGCCGTTGTTTCCATCGACGAAAATAATCCGTATTACGCAATTATTGAGGGTATGCTGTGTTCCAAAAACGGCAGCCTTTTGGTAGACCCGCTGGGTGTGACGGGGGATGTGGTGATCCCGGATGGGGTCGTTACCATAGGGCCTGGGGCCTTTCACGATAATGACGGGCTGACCTCTGTTGTGCTGCCGGACAGCGTCAAGACCATCGAAAACAATGCATTTATTTATTGTGAAGCTTTAACATCTGTCACCCTGTCGGATGGTCTGGAGCGCATCGGTTCCATGGCCTTTGCGGAGTGCCCCCGCCTTGCTGACATTACGCTTCCCGAGCGCATGCAGACCTTGGGAGAATGGGCTTTTGCCTATTGCCCCGCGCTGGAGGAGATCGCCATTCCGGAAGGAGTCACCGTGCTGGAAACGGGCCTGTTTCTCGGCTGCGAAAAGCTCCACACCCTGTCTCTGCCGGACACGCTGACGGAGATTCGCGCCAATGCGTTTTCCATGTGCGGCGCACTGGAAAGCCTGACACTGCCCGACAGCCTTACCACAATGGAGGATGCTGCTTTTCAGGATTGCAGCGGGCTTCGGGAAATAACACTGCCCGACAACATACAAATCATCCCGGCCTTAGCTTTTTCCGGCTGCAACCTGCTCGAAAAGGCAACCATTCCTGCCAGCGTAACAGAAATCAAAAGCTCGGCATTCATAAATTGCGAAAGTCTCCGGGAGATATACTACGAGGGCGCTGAGATCACCTGGAACAGTCTCTTCAAAAACATAAATCTGACAGACGTAACCGTCACCTGCGCCATACCCATCCCGGAAATCACCGTGGAACCCATCACCATCGAGCAAACGGAGCAGGAAGACCAAGAACCTGACCACTTCCCTGTAGGCGGTGTAGTGGCTGCGGTGGCAGTGTGTGCGGTTGGGATTTTGATTGGCGTAAGTATTGTGAAAAAACGAAAATAACAAACGGCCTGAAACGAAGCTTTTCCCTTCGTTTCAGGCCAAATTTTGTGTGATTAGCGATACAGGGGCAGCAGTGCGGCGCCGATGATTCCCGCATCGTTGCCCAGAGTGGCCCGAACCACCTTGGTTCGGCGCTGGCTGTTCCGGGCATAGTCCTCCTTGTCAATGATGGCCCGGACAGGGGCCATCAGGGTTTCGCCCTGGTTGCAGATACCGCCGCCCACACACAGCACCTCCGGCTGAAAGATGTTAATGATGCTGGTAAGGCCGTCAGCCAGATATTCCTGATACTGGGCCACCACCGCCTTTGCGGTTTCATCCCCGGCAGCCATGGCGTCAAAGGAGGTACGGCCATCCACCCCATCCAGATCGGGGCAAATCTCCCACATCTTGCTTTCCGGGTGGGCTTCCATGGCCCGCTTTGTCTGGCGGATCAGTGCCGTGGCAGAGCAATAGGCCTCGAAGCAGCCCTTTCTGCCGCAACCGCAGGGCTCGCCGTTGTGATACATGACAAAATGACCGATCTCAGCCCCGGCGAAGTTAAAGCCTGTCAGCAGCTTACCCTGCAAAACCACACCGCCGCCTACGCCGGTACCCAGGGTAATGGCAATGAGGGAGTGGCTGCCCTTGCCGCAGCCCGAGGCAAATTCGCCCAGAGCGGCAGCGTTGGCATCGTTCTCAAGATACACAGGCTTTCCCAGAGGTTCCTCCACAAGTTGTGCCAGGGGCGTGTTGGAGAATCCCAGGTTGCAGCTATATTCCACGATGCCCTCCTGTGCGTTGGCAATACCGGGGGTTCCGATGCCCACAGAGGCAATGTCATCCAAAGTACAGCCAGTCTGTTCCATCGCCATGCGGCAGCAGGTAACGATGCGGGCCGCAATGGCCTCCGCCGTGTCCGGCAGTGCGGTGGGAATAGAGGCTTTGCCCAGAATTTCACCCTGTCGGGTTACCACCCCGCAGGCAATATTGGTGCCGCCTAAGTCAACGCCAAGATAATACATATCAATTCCTCCCGGAAATACTTCATATATTTTCAATGGGTTCATTTTACGATAGAATCCCCGCACCGTCAATCATCAAAACAGAAAATGTGGTAGCAATAAGGCAGAAAATGAACAACCTGAAACAGTGCGGATTCAAAAAATCACCTTGAGGATTCCTGGGGGCTATTGTATAATAAAGGAGCAATCCCTTATGGGAAATTGACTTATGAAAGAAGGCTTCTTCCATGTCTAAAATCAAGGGTATTACTTACGAGATGCCTGTACGCGAGCCCTTTAAAATGCCCACCTTAGAGGAAATGATCGCCATGATGGGACCTCCCGGCGGTGGTCCTGGCGGTCCCGGTGGTCCTGGTGGCCCTGGTGGTCCCGGTGGTCCTGGTGGTCCCGGTGGTCCCGGAGGTCCTGGTGGTCCTGGTGGTCCCGGAGGCCCTCCCGGCGGCATGAATACGCCTAAGACCCCCATTGCACAGCTTGAAAATGGCGTGCTGACCATGGGCCAGTTTGAGAAGGCCCCCACGGTGGTAGGCCCCATTGGCCAGACGGAAGCAAAGGCTGTTTATATCGAGTCCGACGATCCCGACGCCGGCGGTATCACCGTCTCCGGCGAAGGCCAGAAGTACACCGTGGAGGACTCCACTATTTTCCTGCACTCCGATTCCAATGGTCTGGGCGGCAAGGGTTCCGGCCTGTTCGCCAACGACCATTCCGAGATGACCATTAAGAACTGCAAGGTTCTCACCGTTGGTAAGTCCCGCTGCTGCACCGCCACCGAGGAATATTCCAAGATGTATGTCTACAACAGCTACATCCACGGTCACGGCGCTCCCTTCGGCGCTGCCGCTGCCAACATCGGTGACGCAGGCTCTCCCCCTGCCGCACTGGAAATTCAGGGCAACTGCCGTGCCCACTGCACCCAGTCCAATTCCGAGACCTATTTCTATGACTCCACCATCATCGGTGACGGCTGGGCAGCCCTCTCCACCGACGGTTCCCAGGGGTATGTAAAGCTGGAAGCCAACAACTGCAAGGTCCAGACCATTCTCTCCGGCTACGGCGCTTACGCCGACGGCATGTGCCACGACTTCTTCAATAGCTGTGACTTCGACGTTGCCGATCAGGTTGGCATTATGGCCGGCGAGTGCGACATGACCTTTAATGACTGCACCGCAGTCTGCGGCAGCTACTTTGCCCACATCCACTGCGTCATGGGCATGCCCGCCGAGGTCGGCACCCTGAACATCAAGGATTGTGTTATCAACTCCGGAAAGGATGCCATCTCCGTCCGCAGCCAGAATGCCATCGTCAACATTGAGTCCTCCGATATCATCGCTGACAACGGCGTGCTGGTACACTCCATCATCAACACCGACCCCAACGCCACCAAGACCGGCGGCAAGCGGGTATACGGCAT
>CAZEPQ010000105.1:0-6883 GCA_964514175.1 uncultured Oscillospiraceae bacterium | reverse complement strand
GGCTGTTTTCCAGCATGTTCTGGGTCTCCATGGAGAAGCCGCAGAGGAACTGGCCCTCCTTGCGATGCGAACCCAGATAGCCGATGATGTCCTGGGTCCGTTTCAGAGGAATGGACATATCGCCGTCGGTTTTTTTGATCTTGTTGTCCGCCACGGTGGTGGGAGTATAGTCCGCCACGGCGGCAGCCTTGATGATGATGTCCGCCTGATCCGCATTGGCAGTGACCGCTTCGTACATATCCTGGGCAGTAACAATGGGGATGGTATTCACCAGTGGTGGATACTTCAGGGCCGTCTGACCGGAAACCAGGGTCACATTGGCACCCCGGAGCATGGCAGCATGAGCCAGCGCATAGCCCATCTTGCCACTGGAATGGTTGGTGATATAGCGCACCGGGTCAATGGGCTCCTGGGTGGGACCGGCAGAAACCAGAATGTTCAGGCCCTTCAAGTCCTTTTCGCAGGCGATCTCCGCCTCGATGCGGTCATAGATGTCGTCCGGCTCCGGCATTTTGCCCTTGCCCACAGCGCCGCAGGCCAGCCGCCCGGAGGCAGGCTCCATAATGATAAAGCCACGGTCACAGAGGACCCGCAGGTTCTCCTGGGTGGCGGCATTTTCATACATGTTGGTATTCATGGCGGGCACGATGAGCTTGGGACAGGTGCAGGCCAGAGCGGTGGTGGAAAGCATATCATCCGCCAGACCGTACCGCAGCTTGGCGATAATATTGGCAGAGGCGGGGGCAATGACCAGAATATCCGCCCTGTTTGCCAGGGAAATATGCTCAATCTTGGAGGTGTCCATGGGATCAAAGGTATCCTCATGGCAGCGGTTACCGGAAAGAGACTCAAAGGGAACGGGAGACACCACTTTTTTTGCGTTGGCGGTGAGAATGGTCTCCACATTATAGCCCGCCTTCACCAGCCGGGAGCAAAGATTGGGAATTTTATAGGCAGCGATGCCGCCGGTGACACCCAACAGCACGGTTTTCTTTTGGGACATAAAAATGCCTCCTTACATTGTAGATGCAATAATATGATAACATTTTTCCCGGCAATTACAAGTCGCCGGGGGAATATTTCTTGATTATTCTCCCCCATTCGGGTAAAATGAGGAAAGAGCGTATGGTAGAAAGGATGTCTTTGGTATGGTTTTGGCGCTGAGTGTGGAAAATACAAATCTTGTCATAGGCTGCTTCCGGGAGGACAAACTGCTGTTTACTTCCCGCATCGCCACGGACCGAAACAAGACCGGGGACGAGTATGCCATCAGCTTCAAAAACATTCTGGACATCCACGGCATATCTCCCCGCGAGATTCAAGGCAGTATCGTGGCATCGGTGGTGCCTGTGCTTATCAATGAGATCAAGGCCGCCCTGCGGCTCATGCTGGGAAAGGAACCCATGGTGGTTGGCCCCGGAGTAAAGACCGGCCTCAACATCCAGACCGACAATCCGGGCAATCTGGGCAGTGATTTGGTGGTAAACTCCGTAGCTGCGGTGGCAGAATACCCCTGTCCCCTCATCGTCATTGATCTGGATACCGCCACCACACTTATGGCTGTGAACGAGAAAAAGATCTTCGTAGGTTCCATCATTGCCCCCGGGCCTGCGGTGGCTACCGCTGCCCTGTCTGCGGCCTGCGATCAGCTTCCCCGGATCTCCATGGAGGCCCCCGCCGAGGTCATCGGCAAGAATACCACCGACTGCATGAAGTCCGGCGCCATCTTCGGCACCGCCGCCATGCTGGACGGGCTGGTTGCCCGCATGGAACAGCAGATGGAAAAACGCTGCACCGTCATTGCCACCGGCACCCTGGCGGAGACCATCGTGCCCCATTGCAGCAGGGAGATTCAGATTGACCAGCAGCTTCTGCTCAAGGGTCTGAAACGGATTTATGACAGAAATAATCGAAAATAGGCCAAAAACGGCTCCATGGATGCACTCCATGAAGCCGTTCATATTTTTATCAGTGGTTTGGGCAGCACCAAATCATCGGCAAATTCGCAGTAAAACCGCGCCTTATCCGCCGCAGTTGTGGCTGTCCCCTCTCAATATCTCAATGCCGTGTTTCACCGGCGCAAGCACTGCGGAGAGATTCTCCGTAGAGGCCTTTTTGCTGCCGGGAAGGTTGATGATCAGGGTATCCCCACGGATTCCCGCTGCCTCACGGCTGAGGCAGGCCTTGGGGGTGATGGTCATGCTAAATGCCCGCATGGCCTCAGGAATGCCTCGGGTCTCCCGCTCCACAACGGACAGGGTGGCTTCGGGGGTGATATCCCGCTTGGAGAAGCCGGTGCCACCGGTGGTGAGAGCCAGGCTGACCTTGAGCTGATCGCTGACGTAAAGCAATTCTTTGACGATCTCGGTATAGTCGTCGGGGATAATTTTGGTATAAACCACGTCGTACCCGTCGTTTTTCAGCATTTCCACCAGTGCGGGGCCGCTGGTATCCACACGCTCTCCACGGCTTCCCTTGTCGCTGACGGTAATGACCGCTGCGGTATATTCCATATTACTGATCCTCCCGAATAAAGTCCCCGGATTTACCTCCGGTTTTCTTGAGCAGTCGAATATTGTCGATGACCATGTCCTTCTGAACGGCCTTGCACATGTCGTAGACCGTCAGCGCAGCCACGGAAACCGCAGTCAGAGCCTCCATCTCCACACCGGTGGCACCGGTGCAGGTGGCAGTGGCGGTGATCTCCACGGCGCAGTCTGCGTCGTTCAGGGTGAAATCAATATCTACCCCGGAGAGCATGATGGGATGGCACATGGGGATGATGTGGGGGGTATTTTTTGCGCCCATGATGCCGCCGATCTGGGCTGTACCCAGTACGTCACCCTTTTTGAGACCTCCGGTACGGATCAGATTCATGGTTTCCTGATTGACCAGCACCCGGCCTGCGGCGATGGCGGTACGTTTTGTGTCGGTCTTATCCCCTACGTTCACCATCCGGGCCCGTCCGGATTCATTGAAATGAGAAAAGTCCATGGTTTATCCTCCTATGGTGTTCATGGCACGGCCCGCTTCGCTCTTGTGGTGGACGTCCAGCGTGCCATGCATTTTCGGTTTGGCCCTGGCCGCAGAGAGAATCATTTCCTTCAGTTCCTCCCCATGGAGCCCCCGAAGGGAAATCTCCTGTCCCGAGTGGAGACAAGGCTTCAACGCTCCCTCCGCCGTCAACCGCAGCCGATTGCATTCGGCGCAGAAATGGCGACTCAAAGGACTGATCAAGCCTACCCTTCCCTTGCTGTCGGGAAGCTGATACAGTCTTGCCACCCCATCACTGCTGGGAATGGGTTGAAGGGACTTCACCGCCTCCAGAACCACATCACCGTGGAGGTAAGCCTTCTCGCCAAATTCTGTGCTGCCAATGGGCATCAGTTCAATAAACCGGACTTCGATGGGATCATCCCTGGTCATAGCCACAAAATCCGGAATCTCGTCGTCATTAAAGCCGCCAATCAGCACTGCATTGATCTTGATGGGGAAAAGTCCCGCCTTTTTTGCGGCCTCAATGCCCCGAAGGGCAGAAGCCAGCTCTCCGCCTCCGGTGATCTTTTTATATTTCTCCGGATTTATGGTATCCAGGCTGATATTCACCCGGCTGACGCCCGCATCCTTCAAATCCTGCGCATATTTGTCCAGCAACAGGCCGTTGGTGGTCAAGGTCACTTCCCGGATTTCCGGAATGGAAGAAATACTGCGGCACAGGTCCACACAGCCCTTCCGAACCAGAGGTTCCCCTCCGGTAATGCGGACCTTCCGAATTCCCAGCTCTGCGGAGGCCGCAACGATCTCCGTGATCTCTTCAAAGGAAAGAATGTCCTCATGCTGGAGCTTGCAGATGCCGTCCTCCGGCATACAGTAGCGGCAGCGGAGGTTGCAGCGGTCTGTAATGGAGACCCGAAGATAGGTAATATTTCTGTCAAAGGTATCTCTCATAATTTAGTACCGTCCAAACGTACAGTTGGGCCAATGACATCCCTTGCAGCCCTGGCAGAAGCCGCCGTCACCCAAACGGATAAAGTCTTCCTTGGTGAACTTCACTCCCGCAAAGATCTGGGGAAGCACCACGTCCAGGGTAGTGGTTTTCAGCTTGGCAGCGGCACCGGGAACACCCACAATGCAGGTGCCGCCCAGGTAGCTCACCAGCAGCATATTCCCCGGCTGAGAGGGCATGCCGTAGGTGACAATCTCGGCTCCTATGTTTTTGATGGCGGTGGGAGTCAGATCATCCGGGTCCACGCTCATGCCGCCAGTCATCAGAATTAGGTCCGCACCGGCATTCACATATTTTTTGAGTGCGCCTTCCAGCATGGAAAAGTCGTCATCGCAGATATCAGCCCCCAGCACCTCTGCGTCATAGTACTCCATCTTTTTGCGGAGCACAGGCTCAAAAAGGTCCTGGATACGGCCTGTGTAGATCTCGCTGCCGGTGATAATAATGCCCACCTTCAGCTTCTTGTAGGGAAGCAACTGCATTAGAGGTTCATCGCTTGCAGCACAGAGCCGCTCCGCCTCCACGATCTGGCTCTCCTGGGTCACCAGGGGCACAATACGCATGGAACACAGCCGATCGCCAACCTCCACAGGGTAATGATCCGGCACAGAGGAAATGGTAATGTCTCCAATACGGTTGATGGCCCGCTGGAGCTCCACATTTACCCGGAACATGCCCTTTATCCCGGCAGTCTGGACCATTTTTCCCTCGCTGGGACCGGAATAGACACCATTTTCCACAGCGCAAAGCTTGCTCAGACGCAGGGCTGCATCCTCCTCGTGGATCTCTCCGGCATTTTCTTCCCAAATAAACACATGCTGTTTGCCGATATCCTTCAGCTTTTCAACATCCTCCGGTCCGATTACCTGGCCCCGATGGAAAGCGGCGCCTTTGAAGTCGTCCCGGATGGCGGTAATATCATGGCAGAGGGTCAGACCCACCGCTTCTTCCACTTTTACTTTTTTCATAATGGTCCTTCCTCTCAAAGGCCCAGATACCAGGCCGTCAGTTTTGTTCCTTTTTGCTGGGGGCCGCTTCCCGCGGGCACCAGAGCCAGCAGATCAACACCGATCATGGTGTGCAGGATTCCGTTCCCCTGTTCCCCCTGAATATGCATGCCCACTTCCCCGGTTTGCAGATCCAGGCAGCCCCGCAGCAGCCGGGGCTTGGGACTTTTTTTCGAAAAATCCTCCAGCAAGGTGACCCGAATCTCTTGGAGCTGCCAATTTTTCAGGCCGCAGAGTTTGCGGATCGCAGGCAGTACCGCAGCATAAAATGCGGTCATGCTGGAGGCTGGGTTGCCGGAAAGGCAGCACACCAGCGCACCCTCCAGCTTACCGAAGCAGCACTTTCCACCGGGCTTCAGGTTGATGTTCTGGATCAGGATTTCCCCTCCGGCCTCCTGCAATGCAGCAGGTGTCAGGTCATAATCGCCCACAGACACGCCGCCGGTGGTGATGATAATATCGCATTGGGCCGCAGCCTTCTTAAAGCATTTCGCAATGTCCTCCAGGTTGTCACCGGGAGCACCGTAGAATTCCGGAATGCAGCCTGCGGCACAGAGGGCCCCATGGAAGGTGTACCAGTTGGAGTTGACGATCTTGCCCCCCGTCAGGGTCTCCCCCACGGTGCAAAGCTCCGAACCTGTGGTGATAATTCCGGCCTTGGGGCGGCGGTAAACCAGCGGCTCCGCCACATTCTGGGTCGCAAGGGTGCCCATAAGGGCCGCGTCAATAACAGCCCCCTTTTCCGCAAGGCAGTCACCCGCCGTCAGGTCCTCCCCCCGGAGGCAAATGTTGCTACCGGATTGATAGGACTTAAACAGGGTCACGGACTCCTTAGTGAACTCTGTTTCCTCAAATTTGCAAACGCAGTCCGCCCCCATGGGAATAGGCGCACCGGTCAAAATCTTGGCAGCAGTGCCCCGAACGATCCGCTTGATACCCACACTGCCGGCTGGAATTTCCTCCAACACACGCAGGGTGACAGGGGCTTCCCGGGATGCCTTTGCAGTATCCTCCGCCCGGAAGGCATAGCCATCAAAGGGCGAACGGTCAAAGGGCGGCACGTCACTTTTGGCTGTAACCGTTTGGCCCAAAATCCGGCCCATGGTTTGGGTCAAAGGGATATTTTCCGTCTCCACCGGGGAAACTGCCTCCCAAAGAAGCCTTGCGGCCTCCCGAAAATCAATATTTCGGAGCATCTTTCTACCTCCAATATAGCAAAATACAGCTCTGTCAAAAAGGACAGAGCTGTACCACGGTCTTGTACAGTCCTCTCCTTTTCGACAGGGGAAGGCTGTTTGGTTTCCCGCACAGCCCTGTGACCGGAATACGGTCAGGTGTATCTATCATAGCAAATTTGCCTTAGAGAAATACACTCGGAGAAGTATTTTATTTTGCAGCCCCCGAAAATCGGGGGCTGCTATTATTCTACTGATTTTTTAGGAGAAAATCAAGTCTTAGCCTTCGTCACGGAGGCAGTTGCGGGTGATGCTCAGAATATCACGAGCTTCCTGAGCGGTAGCGATCTCACGGCCAGCCAGCTTGCACAGCTCAACGCAGCGCTCGACCAGCATGACGTTGGTGGCAATAATCTTGTTGCCGTTCTCGTCCTTACCGTACATGATGTTGTCTTCCAGGCCAACACGGAGGCCGTCGCAGCCCATGGAAAGGCCTGCCAGCATCATGGGCATGTGAGCCTTGCCGATGCCGGAAACGGACCAGGTAGCACCCTCGGGCAGACGCTCAACCATGGAAGCCAGACCCATGGTGTCGCCAGGCATTGCGCCGCCGACGCCCATGATGAACTGATAGTGAGCGGGCTGGGGGATGCCGTGCTTCTTGCAGTAGTACTCAACGGAGTTGATGTGGCCGG
>CAZEPQ010000104.1:0-6974 GCA_964514175.1 uncultured Oscillospiraceae bacterium | reverse complement strand
CTTTCATCCCTATTTGTGCGGACGCATAGCGGCCGAATGGTTGATTAATATGATATTCAGAAAAACAAACCTTTTATGCCTAACCATTATCCTCCTGATGGTCCTTTTTTCCAGTTGCAAAACAGAGACATCCGAGGTTGGTTTCCCTAAAGGTGGGGGGACCGAAACAGAACCCAGCTATACATCGGAGGATGCTGCGACACAGGTTTTCGTAAACGACGCTGGCCAGATGCAGAGCAGTACTGCGCCTGTGTCTGACCAGAACGAAGTGATATCCACAGATGAACTTGTGAAATTAACAACCAGTGTTACTCCGATAGTTCAATTGTACATCCCACCACAGTACACCGACAGTATCGAGGTTGAAACGCCCTATGAAATGATGTGGGAAGAGACCGGGGTTGAACAGAAATATAACTATGACAATGCACTATTCTCCTTCTACGATCGCTCTCAGAAAGCCTCTGGGTACGACGGTCTTGTGTGGATTATCACCGAGACTCCTATCGAAAATATGGAGGCGGCAATGGAGCATGATTCGAAAAGCGGAGACAACTCCTTTGTATTTAATCTCCACATTCTCGGAGTAAGCGAAGAAAAAATATATTCTCTGGTTACCATCAGCCCCCAATATACAAACTCCAGAAAGTTCAACCTGGAAGACAGCTCGTCAATAGAATCCTATTATACCCATGTAGTGGATGGTATTGAAATTCTGGAGCTGTTTGTGGAAAAGAATAACTTAACTGTGCCGGAGGGTGTGGTGGATTGGAAGGAATGGTATGAACTGCATTTCGTAATTCCTGTCAGAGAATACACCGAATAAGCTGATTGCAGAGTTTTGCAGTGGAATTATGATAAAACAAGATAAAATGATAAGCTCCTCTGACCTTTGGGCCGGAGGAGCTTTTATGTGAAAAAGAAACTCGTCTCGTAAGGGTGAGACGAGTTTTTGCGTTAATGGAAGATGTGCTGTTTTAAGTAACCACGGACGTCCGCATCGTTTCCGTTAAATATTTTCATAATGTTATCCTGATGACGATGGATCAGTAGCAGGGAGAAAACAGATGTAATGATAAACACGGAAAGACTTTTAGATTTCAGTGTGGTCAGAATAGTGAACAGGATGGAAGAAGAGATGGGGACAACAGCGGTGTGGTTTGTAATGAGCATCAAAAGCACACAAATAACAAACAGAAATACGAAGATGCCCCGATCGTAAGCCAGAATGGTTCCGGCGAAGGCCGCCAGTCCCTTTCCACCCTTAAAATCCATATAAAAGGGGAACATATGGCCCACTGCGGCAAACAGACCGCCCAGCAGAGACGCATAGGGGTGATCCGGGAATAGCTGATGGATCAGTAGCATGGCGACTACTGCCTTCAGTGCGTCAAACACCATGACAAAGATGCCATATCTCAGGCCGAAGGTCAGCATAGTATTGGTGGCACCCAGATTTCCGGTGCCATGTTCTCGAAGATCCTTCTGTTTCACTCTTGAAATAAAGGCTGCCGAGCTTAAACAACCCAGCCCATACCCGATACCGACGCTGATGATAAGTTCCATATGTTACTCCTTAAACATTTGTTGCAGGAAAATATTATACGGGATAAATGTCAAATTTGCAAGAGGGAAGGGGGAGGATTACGAAGTATCTTATTTTTCCATGAGCTGGTCGCTGAGGGCAATGATCTGGGGTGCGTACTTCTTCCGACGGGAGGCCAGCAGCTTCTTATGGATGGGATAGTTGATGATGGCGAAAATCATGCCCACCATGCCGATGAGGATGCCGGGAACCATAGGGGAATTGATGCCCAGGATATTGCCCAGGTCAGTCGTAACAAGGCTCATGCCGCAGCCCAAGACCATGGCAGAGAGGGCACCGAAGACGTAGGAGAACACAACAGCAGGCTTTTTGACCCTCTTATCCAGTGCCTTTAATTCATCTAACTGGGTGAGTTCTTTTTCTGTGTATTGCGTGCGGATCTTCTGCACGAGAAATTCCTGATCGGTATGATTCATTATAATAACCTCATTTCGTATTTATGGGATGAGTATATGTCCTTGATGTTATTGAAAGTTTTAGAAAATGTTTGTAAAGTGATAAATTCTCGCTGCATGTTTTCTGGCAAATTTTTGGAATTATGAAAAATTAACTTCAAATATGCTTCGCAAACGAAAAATTATTGTTGAAAAAGTGAATATAGTGTACTATAATACGGTAGAAAATATGTCAATTAGACAAAATAGAAAGATAAAGAGAAATGGGGGAATCAACTTTGCCTGAAATGAAGACCTTCATTGAGTGTAAAGGCATCACGAAATATTTCCCAGGTGTTAAGGCGCTCGACGGTGTCTCTTTTGACATTCGCGAGGGCGAGGTCCACTCTCTGTGTGGTGAAAACGGTGCCGGTAAGTCCACCCTGATCAAGGTGCTCACCGGTGTTCACGAGCGTAACGGTGGACAATACCTGATTGATGGCCAGGAAGTCTTCTTCAAGAGCACGGAAGAGGGCATTGCTGCTGGCGTTTCCTGTGTCTATCAGGAGCTTTCCATTGCACCGCAGTTGGATGTGGCAAAAAACCTGTTTATTGGCAACCTTCCCATGAAGGGGAAGCTGGTGGATCACAAGACCCTGTACCAGAAAACCGCTGAGATCCTTGCTGAGCTGGAAATGGATATTTCGCCTAAGACCATTGCCGGTGACCTGTCCGTGGGTCAGCAGCAGATGATCGAAATCGGACGTGCTCTGACCCGTAACGCGCGGCTCATTATTATGGACGAGCCCACATCCTCCTTGTCCGAGGCTGAGACTGAGACGCTGTTCAGAGTGATCCGCAAGCTGACGGAGAGGAACATTGCCATCGTCTACATCTCTCATAAGCTGGACGAGGTTATGGAGCTGTCAGACCGTATTACCGTAATCCGTGACGGTCAGAACATCATCAGTAAGAATAAGGATGAATTTACCCAGGAAGAGCTCATTGCCAACATGATTGGCCGTCCCTTGCAGAATCTGTACCTCAAGGAGCCTGCTGAGATCACCGACACCATGCTGGAGGTCAAGAACCTTACCCGCAAGGGCGTGTTCGAGGATATCTCCTTCAATGTCCGCAAGGGCGAAGTGGTTGGCTTCTTTGGTCTGGTTGGTGCCGGTCGTTCCGAAATCATGCGTGCCATCTTCGGTGTGGACAAGTACAACTCCGGCGAGGTCATCTTGGACGGCAAGAAGCTCCGGGGCGGCAATCCTGCCGCTGCCATTGAGGCCGGTATCGGCTTCTGCACCGAGGACCGTAAGAAGGAAGGTCTGGCACTGAAGCTCTCCATCCTTCTGAATATGACTCTGGTTCGTCTGCCCTTGCTCTCCAAGCTGGGTGTCATTCAGAGAAAGGCCCAGAAGGCTGCTGCCGACGAGTACATGAAGTCCATTTCCATTAAGGCTCCCTCTGTAAACCAGTTGGTTGGTAACCTCTCCGGCGGCAACCAGCAGAAGGTTGTTGTTGCGAAGTGGCTGATGATGAACCCCAAGGTTCTCATTGTGGACGAGCCTACCCGTGGTATCGACGTAGGTTCCAAGTCTGAGATCTATGGTCTGCTGTCTGACCTGGCAAAGCAGGGCATGGCCATCATCGTGGTATCCTCTGAGATCGAGGAAATCATGGGCGTCTGTGACAGCGTTGTGACCATTTTTGAGGGCAAAAAGACGGCTCAGATGGAGATCACTCCTGATCTGACCCGTGAAAAGGTCCTCTCCTGTGCCCTGGGCAAGGTTATCGGAAAGGAGGCGGCAGAATGAGCGAGAAGAAAGCAAAAGTAAAGAATGAAGAGTCCCTCTGGAAGCGCTTCCAGAGCCTCAACGGTTCTACCGTGTTCCTGGCTATGATTGCCGTCATCGTTATCTTTGAGGTTGTTCTGCAGATCACCAAAGATAGCTCCGGCCTGATGTTCCTGACCCTGGACAACCTTATGAGTATCCTTCGTCAGCAGGTTTATATCGGTATCATTGCCTTCGGTCTGACGCTGGTAATGATCACCGGCAACATCGACCTCTCTGTAGGCAGTATGCTGACCTTTATGTGTTGTGTCTGTGCAAAGATTATGATGACCACTGATAACGGTATTCTGGGCATCTTCGGTACGGTGGCAATTGGTGCAGTCTGTGGTCTGGTGAACGGTCTGCTTGTCAACTACGTCAAGCTCAACTCCTTCATTACCACCCTGGGTACCAGCTCTGTATTTACCGGCCTGGCACTGAGAATGTCCTCCGGTACCATCCTGGTCATTCCCGATGACTGCGATCCCCTGTTCTCCGCTGTGGGTACCAGTTCTTTCGGTCCTGTACATATTCTGATTGTGTGGCTGGTGATCGTGGCTTTGGTCCTAGGCTTTATCCTGTCCCGAACCGTATTCGGTCAGCAGCTCTACGCCATCGGCTCCAACCCCACCTCCGCCCGTTACTCCGGCATCCGTGCTAAGCGGAATACCACTGTGGCATATGTGATTACTGGCCTCTGTGTTGGTCTTGCTGCTGTGCTGATGATGGCGAATGTAAAGAGCTCCAACCCCCAGGCTTCCAACGGTAAGGAGATGGAGATCATCCTGGCTGTGGTGCTGGGCGGCGTTTCCGTAGCAGGCGGCAAGGGCTCCGTATGGGGCACCATCATCGGCGTCATGTTCTATGGCGTCCTGAGTGCCGGCTTTACGCAGATGAACCTGTCCATCTATGTCCAGTGGGTCATTATGGGCATCATCATGGTGTGCGCCCTGTCCATGGACGTACTGAAAGAAAGGGGGATCACGCTGTGGAAAAAGAAGTAAAGAACACCCGCGGCAAAACCCAGTTGATCCGCCAGATTAAAGACAACAACTCTGTGCTGATCCTGGCCCTGCTTCTGGCAATTTGTTTCCTGTTTGTGGATGGTTATAAGAACGGTTTCTATAACGTCATTGTCTATTCCAGCATTTACGGCGTCATCTGCCTTGGCCTGGGCCTGGTAATGATCACCGGTAATATTGACCTTTCCGTTGGCTTCCAGGCGGGCCTGGCCGGTGTTTCCACTGTATATGGCTTTAACCTGGTTTATAATACCACCGGGAATGCAACTGTTTCTCTGATCGCCGCAATCCTGCTGGCTCTGGTGACAGGCGCACTGACCGGTCTGCTCAACGGCTTTGTTGTGGCAAAGGTTGGTGTATCTCCTCTGATCGCCACCATTGCGTCCAACTATTTGTTCAAGGGGCTGGTATTCAACTTTGCACAGACCTCTGTAGCCCCCGCTGATGCGGATATCGTCAAGGTCATTGCAAAGACCAAGCTGTTTGGTCTCAAGTGGCTGACTCCCTCTGTGATCCTGTTTGTGGTCGTAGTGGTTCTGATCGCCCTGTGGATGCACAAGACCAGCTTCGGCAACCGCCTCCATGTGGTGGGCGATAACTCTGAAGCTGCTTCCTATGCAGGCATCAACGTTTCCCGTACTGTTCTGATTACTTATGTGCTTTGCGGTGTTCTGGCTGCTGTTTCCGGTTTCCTGATGGTCTCCTTCGACGGCTACACCATCTACACCCAGGGCAACTCCCTCTCCACCTTCCCGATTTCCTGCTGTGTTATTGGCGGCATCAAGATGGCAGGTGGCAAGGGTACCGCTTATCATATCTTGATTGGTGTTGTGATCATGCGTGCTATCTCCACCATGATGAGCGTCATGTTCCTCTCCACCGATATGGTAAACATCATCACCGGCATCCTGCTGATCCTGGTCCTGATTATTGACCGCTTCACCAGCACCAAGAGTGCCGACGAATGATATTTTGTTGATTCCCCCAATCGGGTTTCATAATATTTTTCTTCAACATATGAAAGGATGAAAAAGATGAAAAACATCAAGAGACTTGCTGCTCTGCTGCTGGCTTTGTGCATGGTCTTCTCCCTGGTTGCCTGCGGCTCCAGCGAGACCAGCTCTGCCGCCGCTGAGACCAGCACTGCTGCGGAGGCCGGTTCTGCCGAAGCTGCTTCCACCGACAATGCCCTGGAGGGCAAGACCGTTGGCTACGTTACCATCAGTGGCGCTGCTCCCTGGGGCGGCCTGATCGGTACCAAGCTGGACGAGTTCGCTACCGCTGCCGGTGCTACTGTTAAGAGCCTGGACGCTCAGACTGATACCGCTAAGGTTGCTGAGTACTGCCAGCAGATGATCGACGCAGGCGTTGACGCTCTGGGTATCTTCGGCGGCGCCCCCTCCGCCAACGTTGACATCGCAAAGGCTGCCGACGAGGCTGGCGTTGCTGTGTTCATGGCTGCTCTGGACGTTGCCGAGGGCGGTCAGCAGTATGTTAAGGCTTGCGTAGGCCCCGACCAGGAGGCTATGAGCTATGAGATCGGCAAGTACGTTCTCGAGAACAACGGCGCTGACGCTGGTCTGAAGGTTGTTCAGATCTCCGGCGTTCCCTTCCTGGATGACTACATCCAGCGTGAGGCTGGCTTTGCCCGCGCTATGACCGAGGGCAACTACAACGTGCTCGAGGCTGACTATGCTTACTCCAGCCGTTCCGACGCTAAGACCTTCATGGAGAACCACATCCAGGCTGAGGGCGATTCCATCAACATCGTTATGGGCTACGACGACGACCTGACCATGGGCGCTGTTGCTGCTATCGACGAGGCTGGTCTCACCGGTAAGATCAAGGTCTATTCCATCACCGGCCAGAACGACGCTATTCAGGCTGTTGCTGACGGCAAGATGGAGCTGACCGTTATGAACCGTGCTGAAGACATCTCCGCTGAGCTGGTTGTTGCTATGCAGGAGTACTTCGCTACCGGTACCACCGAGTACTATCACTACACCGATCTTACCTACATCACCAAGGACAACGTCCAGGATTATATTGGTAAGGGCGAGTTCTAATTCTCATTAGAAATCATGATGGGGCTGTTGCAAAATGCAAATTTTTGCAGCAGCCCTTCCTTATCTCCAAC
>CAZEPQ010000103.1:0-7019 GCA_964514175.1 uncultured Oscillospiraceae bacterium | reverse complement strand
CGCCGCCGGTGAGGATGGCGATATCCTTCAGCATCTCCTTGCGGCGGTCGCCGTAACCGGGAGCCTTCACGCAAGCCACATTCAGTACGCCGCGGATCTTGTTCACCAGCAGGGTGGAAAGGGCCTCGCCCTCTACGTCCTCAGCAATGATGACCAGCTTCTGACCGGCCTTCATAACCTGCTCCAGAATGGGCAGCAGGTCCTGGATGCTGGAGATCTTCTTGTCGGTGATGAGCAGCAGCGCGTCGTCCATAACGCACTCCATGGTCTCAGCATCGGTGGCCATGTAGGGGGAGATATAGCCGCGGTCAAACTGCATACCCTCAACCACATCCAACTGAGTCTCAGCGGTCTTGCCTTCCTCAATGGTGATAACGCCATTGGAGGTGACCTTCTCCATAGCCTCAGCAATGAGCGCGCCGATGTCCTCGTCACCGGAGGAAACAGTGCCGACACGGGCAATGTCAGAGGAGCCGGTAACGATCTGGGAGTTGCCCTTAATGGCCTCCACAGCAACAGTCACAGCCTTGGAGATGCCCTTACGCATAACCATGGGGTTAGCGCCTGCGGTAACGTTCTTGATGCCCTCGTTCACAATGGCCTGAGCCAGAACGGTGGCGGTAGTGGTGCCGTCGCCAGCAGCGTCGTTGGTCTTGGTTGCAACTTCACGAACCAGGGACGCACCCATATTCTCATAAGCGTCCTCCAGCTCGATTTCCTTTGCGATGGTCACGCCATCGTTGGTAATGAGGGGAGTGCCATACTTCTTATCCAGCACCACATTGCGGCCCTTGGGGCCCAGGGTGACCTTTACGGTGTTTGCCAACTGGTCAATACCAGACTGGAGCTTCTTGCGAGCGTCCTCGCCAAAAATAATCTGCTTTGCCATGTTCAATTACCTCCGATTATTCTTCCACAACAGCGAGGATGTCGCTCTGACGGACGATGGTGTATTCTTCCTTGCCGATCTTCACTTCGGTGCCAACGTATCTGGCCATGATGATCTTCTGGCCAACCTCTACGGTCATCTTAACGTCGATGCCATCAATGTTGCCGCCGGGGCCAACGGCCACGATCTCAGCTACGGTGGGCTTTTCCTTGGCAGCGGAGGTCAGGATCAGGCCGGACTCGGTGGTCTGCTCCACCTCGGTCATCTTGACGACTACCTTGTCAAACAGCGGTACGAGTTTCATATAGGGTT
Source organism: uncultured Oscillospiraceae bacterium (assembly GCA_964514175.1). GTDB lineage: Bacteria > Bacillota > Clostridia > Oscillospirales > Oscillospiraceae > HGM13006. The sequence continues at coordinate 5,818 of CAZEPQ010000103.1, read as the reverse complement.
CCTCCTTAAAATAATCTGACGGCCCAGTGGGGCCTGTCATGGTTCTACAATTTCATAAATTAGCACTCATCAAATTCGAGTGCTAACGGATATATAATATCCTACTGTGGTCAATTCCACAAGTGTCATTTTGCACAATATCAACTCCATTTTTATATGAATTTTTTCTAAACAAATTTCTTTTCCCAAAGAACCTCCAGAATAGGAAAAAATCCTGCAATTTCTGTCATTCTATGTTATGATATAGGTAGCATATTTCACCGATTTGATATGGAGGTATTTCCTTGAGCAATCCACCTAATAAATTGGGAACCATGCCCATTGGACGCCTGCTGATCTCCATGAGCATTCCCATGATGATCTCCTTTTTCATTCAGGCCCTGTACAACATGGTGGACTCCATGTTCGTGGCAAAAATCAGCGAGGACGCTTTAACGGCCGTTTCCATCGCCCTGCCCATGCAGCAGATCATCACCGCCATCGGCGTGGGCACCGGTGTGGGCGTCAACGCCCTGGTTCCCCGATATCTGGGCCAGGGACAGCAGGAAAAGTCCCTGCGTATCGCCAACGTGGCAGTGTTTCTCTCCGCCTGCTATACCGTGTTTTTCTTCCTGGTAGGTCTTACCGGTATCCGGGGCTATTACACCATGCAGACCGAGATTGCCTCCATTGTTGACGCCGGAGTGGACTACCTGACCATTATCTGTATGGTATCCATAGGCGCTTTCTTCGGGCAGAATTTTGAGAAGTTGCTGGTAGCTACAGGCAACACCCTTTATTCCATGTTGGCCCAAGCCAGCGGCGCCATCTTCAATATCATTTTTGACCCTCTTTTGATCTTCGGCATTGGCCCCTTCCCCGCGCTGGGCGTCAAGGGCGCTGCCATCGCCACGGTACTGGGGCAGATTTTCTCCACCATTGTGGCCTACTGTTTCCTTTATTGGAAGGAGAAAACCATCCGGCTTCGGTTCCGGTATATGCTTCCCTCTCCGGGCATTCTGAAGGAGATTTACTCCATCGGCATCCCTTCCATAATCACCGTGGGACTTTCCTCCGCCATGAGCTTCTGCATCAACCAGATCCTCCTGGGCTTCTCCACCACCGCAACGGCGGTATTCGGCATCTGGCTCAAGCTGCAAAACTTCGCCTTTATGCCCGTCTATGGTCTTAATAACGGCACCATCCCCATGATCTCCTACAACTATGGCACCGGTCAACTGGACCGGGTGAAGAAGACCGTAAAGCTGGCGCTCACCGTGGCCCTGACCCTGGAGCTGATCCTGCTGGTGGCATTTGAATCGCTCCCTGTTCCCCTGTTGCGTCTATTCAGTGCCTCGGAAAACATGATGGGAATCGGAATCCCCGCCCTGCGGATCAGTTGCAGCAGTCTGCCCCTGGGCGCGGCGGCCGTGATCCTTTCTTCTTCGTTCCAGTCTCTGGGCCGAAGCCGGTTCACCCTGGCGGTCAATCTCTGTCGTCAGCTCATTTTCATCGTGCCCATTGCCTTCCTGATGAGCCTTACCGGTTCTCTGGAGCTGGTCTGGACCTCCGCTCCGCTGGCAGAGCTTTTCAGCATGTTCCTGGCCATCTTCCTGTGGAACAAAATGCGAAAAATGCTGAATATGTAATTCTCCCATTATGCATAAAAGCTGCGAAGCTCGCTCGGCTTCGCAGCTTTTGTTATGAAATTTATCCGCCCAGATAGGCTTTCTGCACACGCTCGTCTGTCAGCAGGTCCTTGGCACTGCCGCTCATGGAGATGGTGCCGGTCTCCAGCACATAGGCACGGTCCGCAATGGAGAGGGCCACCTGTGCGTTCTGCTCTACCAGCAGAATGGTGGTTCCGGCTGCGTGAAGCTCCTTGATGATGTCAAAGATCTGCTCCACCAGAATGGGCGCAAGACCCATAGAGGGTTCGTCCAGCATCAGCAGCTTGGGCTTACTCATAAGGGCTCTTCCCATGGCCAGCATCTGCTGTTCGCCGCCGGACAGAGTGCCTGCGGTCTGCTTATAGCGCTCCTTCAGACGGGGGAAACGCTGGTAGACATCCTCCAGAGATTCCTGGATCTCACTGGCAGGTCGGGTATAGCCGCCCATCTCCAGGTTTTCCTGGACGCTCATCTGCAGGAACACACGGCGTCCCTCGGGGCACAGCGCCATACCGTGGGAGACGATGTTGTGGGCGGGGATGCCCACAATGTTCTTGTCGTCGAACTCCACATGGCCAGTTCTGGGCTTCAGAAGGCCGGAGATGGTATTCAACGTGGTGGACTTACCTGCGCCGTTGGCGCCAATGAGGGTTACGATCTCGCCCTCGTTGACCTCGAAGGAAACGCCCTTAATGGCATGGATGCTGCCGTAATACACATGGATATCGTCAACTTTCAACAGACTCATGCTCAGCCCTCCTTCTTCTTGCCCAGGTATGCCTCAATGACCTGGGGATTGGCCTGAATCTCCGCAGGGGTACCCTTAGCGATGATGCGGCCATAGTTCAGCACAGCAATGCCCTCGCAAATACCCATGACCAAGTTCATGTCGTGCTCAATGAGCATAATGGCAATGCCGAAGGTGTCACGGATTTTCCGAATGTTCTCCATCAGCTCCGTGGTCTCAGAGGGGTTCATGCCGGCGGCAGGCTCGTCCAGCAGCAGAAGGCTGGGGTTAGTGGCCAGGGCACGGACGATCTCCAGACGGCGCTGTGCGCCATAGGGAAGAGACCCTGCCTTGGTGTCCGCCATATCCTGCATATCGAAGATGGAGAGCAGCTCCAGCGCCCGCTCGTGGGATTCCTTCTCACTCTTCCAGAACCGGGGCAGACGCAGCACATCAGAGACAATGCCGCCCTTGATGTTGTTGTGCAGGCCGATCTTAACATTCTCCTCCACCGTCAGGTTGGAGAACAGGCGAATGTTCTGGAAGGTACGGGCCACACCCATTTTATTGACCTGGGTGGTGGTCTTACCAGCAGTTTCATGGCCATTGACCATGATGGTGCCGCGGGTAGGCTGATAAACCTTGGTCAGCAGGTTAAACACGGTGGTCTTACCTGCGCCGTTGGGGCCGATGAGACCGCAGATCTCAGTGGGGCCTACGGTGATATTGAAGTCATCAACGGCTTTCAGGCCGCCAAAGTCAATGCCCAGATGCTTGCATTCCAGTGCGGGCGTTTTGTGGAGGTCACGCTCGGGAATGATACTGTCACTGGGATAGGGCACCATTTTGACAGGCTGTTTACTCATCTGAGGCACCTCCTTCCGCTTTGTCCAGCGCTTTATTCACACGTTTTTTGAAGGACAATACCTTGCCCACCTTTTCCGCTGCCACAGAGACCAGATTTTTCAGCGTGGGGTTGTTGGTCACCAGCATAACCAGAATCAGCACCACCGCATAGATCAGCATGCGGTAGTCATTCATGGCACGGAGCAGCTCAGGCAGCAACGTCAGCACAGCGGCCGCAATAACGCTGCCGCGAATATTGCCCATACCGCCCAGAACCACGAATACCAGAACCAGAATAGAGGTGTTGAAGTCGAACTTCTTGGGCACGATGGAGCTGTAGTTCAGGCCATAGAGGGCACCGGCCATACCGGCCATAGCGGCGGAAACTACAAAGGCCATCAGCTTGTACTTGGTGATATTGATACCCACAGACTCAGCAGCGATACGGTTGTCACGGATAGCCATGATGGCACGGCCGCTGCGGCTTCGGATCAGGTTCAGGGTCACGATCAGAACCACCATTACCAGCAGGAAGCCTGCCAGGAAGGTGGAGAGCTTTGTAACACCGGTGGCACCCATGGGTCCCTTGATGATAACGGTGCCGGTCTCCAGCAGGCCCAGAGAATCCGCATCGGTAAAGGAGAAATGGAGTCCCTCAGAGTCAACACCCACATACAGGTTGTTGAGAATGTTCTTGATGATCTCGCCAAAGGCCAGGGTCACGATTGCCAGATAGTCGCCCCGGAGACGGAGCACAGGCACACCGACGATAACGCCTGCGATTGCGGCGCAGATAGCACCAACAACAATGGCGATAAGCAGACGGAGACCATCCACAGGAACCAGGTTCTGGAGGCTCATAGCCGCCACGACGCCGGAGAATGCGCCTACGCTCATAAATCCGGCATGCCCCAGGCTCAGCTCGCCGGAAATACCGACGGTCAGGTTCAGGGACACTGCCATACAGATGTACACACAGATGGGAACAAGCTGGCCCTGGAGTGCATTGGAAACGCTGCCTGCGCTTACAAGGCTCTGAATGATCACAAAGGCCAGAATGACCATCAAATATGTCAGAAAATCGCTGCGGGTGGTTTTGCTTATTTTCTTCATACTTCCCACCTCACACTTTCTCACTGATCTTCTTGCCCAGCAGGCCCGTGGGCTTAATGAGCAGCACGACGATCAGCACGGCGAATACGATGGCGTCAGAGAACTGGGTGGAGATATAAGCCTTCGCAAAAATCTCAATAATGCCCAGTAGCACACCGCCCAGCAGTGCGCCGGGAATGGAACCGATGCCACCGAAGACCGCTGCGGTAAAGGCCTTGATACCGGGCATGGAGCCAGTGGTTGGCATCAGGGTAGGGTATGCAGAGCAGAGCAGCACGCCCGCAACGGCAGCCAGACCGGAGCCAATGGCAAAGGTCACGGAAATGGTGGAGTTCACATTGATACCCATAAGCTGAGCAGCGCCCTTGTCCTCAGACACTGCACGCATGGCCTTGCCCATCTTGGTCTTGTTGGTGAACAGGGTCAGCGCCACCATAATGACCACACAGGCCAGAACGGTAACGATGGAGACAGCGGAAATAATCAGTTCGCCGCCAAAGAGCTTCAGCGCAGGCATATCCACCACAGAGGGGAACACCTTGGGATCAGACTTCCAGATCAGCTGGGCTGCATTCTGGAGGAAATAGCTTACGCCGATGGCTGTGATCAGAACCGCCAGAGAGCCCGCCTGACGCAGAGGCTTATAGGCCAGTCGCTCAATGATGATACCCAGAAGGGTACACACCGCAATGGCCATCACCACGCCCACCAGCGGGGGCAGCCCCAGATAGCTTATGGCGCAGTAACAGATATAGGCGCCCACCATGATAACGTCGCCGTGGGCGAAGTTCAGCATTTTAGCAATGCCGTAGACCATGGTGTAGCCCAGGGCGATCATGGCATAAATACCCCCCAGACTCAGACCGTTGATCAGGGTAGAAAGAATAATTTCCATAGTTTTACCAACTTAAATCACAAATTTTATATACGAAAAAATAGGGTCTAAAGACCGCAAATACCTGTACATACCGGCCTGCAGGCCGGTATGTACAGGTGTTCGGTTAGATTGATTATCAGCTATTTGCTTCCTTGATGATGTACTGGATAGCAGCCTTGTTCACATAGCCGGTGGACTCCCACTTGATCTCAGCGCCGGTAGCGGCATTGGTGAGAGTGTAACCGCCGGAGAACTGTGCCTTCAGGATGTCACACAGATCGGAGGCACTGATGGTAACATCGATCTTCTCACCTGCATCGACAGCAGCCTTCATAGCACCGTAGATAGCGTAAACACAGTCGTAAGCGGAAGCACCGAACTGATTCAGCGTGTCAGCACCATACGCTTCAACATACTTGTCGATAAAGACCTTGGCAGCGCCTTCGGTTGCCTTAGAGTTGAAGTGAGACAGCATAGTCACTTCCTGAGGGATAGTAGCGATATCGAAGCCGTCCTGGCTATCAATACCGTCGAAACCATCACAGCCGTAGTAAACAGCAGTGGGGCTCAGAATGTCCTTAGCCTGGGTCATGAACAGGGTAGCAG
>CAZEPQ010000102.1:0-7113 GCA_964514175.1 uncultured Oscillospiraceae bacterium | reverse complement strand
TGGAGCAGTATCTTGCTTATCTGGACGAGATGAAGCGGATGGATCTTGAGATCGCCAGTGAGTTTATCACCATGGCGTCCCAGCTTGTACTCATTAAGACCAAAATGCTCCTCAGCGAAGCGGAGCGTCAGGAGGGCTTGTCCGAGATGGAACTGCTGATCCAGTCTCTGGAACAGCGTCAGCGGCAGGAGATCATGGAAAAGCTGAAATCTCCCTCATCCTGGTTGGAGAGCCGAAACGATATTGGCCGCAATACCTTTGTTAAGGAGCCGGAGCCGCTGCGGCGAGATAATACATACCGTTATCAGCATGACAAATCAGATTTGGTAAAGGCCTGGTTTGACATGCAGGAGCGCAGCAAAGTGAAGCTGCCTTCTCCAATGACCGCCTTCGATGGCATTGTGGGTAAGGAACCCTATCCCGTGGAGAAAAAGGCTGCTGAAATTTTAAAGCAACTCATTTCTGGTGGCGTTCAGAGATTAAAAAATCTGTTCCGGGGCAATAAATCCCGGTCTGAGGTGGTGGCAACCTTCCTATCTGTGCTGGAGCTTTGTAAAATTCGCTCTGTCAACATTGAAGAAACGGAAGGAAACCACGAATATCGGGTATCCTATGTGCAGATGCCCAAAGAGGAAGAGGTGGTGTAATGGAACTGGATGAAATCAAACGCTGTATTGAGGCGGTTTTGTTTGCCGCTGGAGAACCTGTGGGACAGGAACGGCTGGCTTTGGCCATCGGCGTAGGCGTTGACCAGATCCAGGAGGCCGCCAAAGCCCTAATGGATGCATACAGCTTTGAACGCCGTGGTATGCGAATCATTGCTCTGGATGATTCCTACCAGATGGTCTCCGCACAGGATATGTCCGACGTAATCACCCGGGCTCTGGAAACCAGAAAGCCCCCCAAACTCAGTGCCTCCGCATTGGAGACTCTGACGGTCATTGCCTATTATCAGCCCTGTACCAAAGCCTTTGTAGAGCAGATTCGTGGCGTGGACAGCAGCTATACCATTTCCGCACTTTTGAATAAGAGCCTCATTACGGAACAGGGGCGGCTTAGCGTTCCCGGACGGCCCATTCTTTACGGAACCACCCCGGATTTCCTTCGTACCTTTGGACTTTCCTCTCTGGAAGAGATTCCCGAAGTGGAACTACCCCAGGGAAGAATCGATTCTACTCAGGTAGAAATGATGCAGCTTTCCATTGAAGAGGGGACTGGTGTGTGATGGTCCTTGCTGTCATCATCCTGATTTTGGTTCTGATTTGCCTGATCCCTGTGGGTGCCCGTGCTGTATACAGCGCCGACGGCCCTGAGGTAAAGGTGGTTGTGGGGCCGCTGTCCTTTTTGGTATATCCAAGGCCTGAAAAGGAAAAGACCCCCAAGCAGCTTGAAAAGGAAGAATTGAAAGCCAGGGAAAAGGCTGAAAAGAAGGCCCAAAAGGCTGCCGAAAAGCAGAAGAAAAAAGAAGAAAAGAAAGCGCGAAAAGAGGCAGAAAAGGCCTCCGGTGTAAAAAAGACCAAAGAACCCATTGGGGGTAAGATCGAGTTCTTTAAGGAGCTTCTCGGACTTGGTTTGAATGCCCTTGGCTGTATCAAGCGGAAGTTGCTTTTAAAGGACCTCAAGGTTTACCTCACCGTAGGAGCCAAGGGCGAGGACGCTGCCAAGGGTGCCATCACCTACGGTAGAGCCTGGGCTGCTGTTGGTGCCTTGGTTCCAGTGCTGGAGAACACATTCCGAATTAAAAAACGGGATATTCAAGTTAATCTTGATTATTTCTCCGAGAAAAATGTAATCTATGCCCAGGGAACCATTGTGTTTTTGGTTGGAGACATTCTCTGGATTGCCATTTATTATGGCGTTCGCGCACTAAAATTACTCTTAAAACAGAAACGGAAAGGAAGTAAGCAACATGGCACATCCCATCAGTGACCTCATGGCTACCACCATGGAAAAAATTCGTGAGATGATGGACGCAAATACAGTGGTCGGCAAGCCCATCGAGGCTGGCGGCGTGACTGTTGTGCCCGTCTGTAAAATCTCCATTGGATATGGCTCCGGCGGCACCGACTTTGCCCAGAAGAGTCAGAAGCCTGACAAGTCCAACGCTTTTGGCGGCGGCGCAGGCATGGGTGTGAATATTACCCCTGTATCCTTCCTGGTGATCAAGGACGGAAATGTGCGGGTGGTTTCCGTTGAGCAGCCTGCCCCCACAGCAGTGGAGCGTGTTATTGACATGGTTCCCGATGTGGTGGACAAGGTTGGCAATGTGGTCAGCAAGAAGAAGGCCGAAAAAGAGGCTGGCGAAATCGACCTGCTGCCTACGGAGGAATAATTCGTCGAATATCGGGGATATTAAGCCCGGTGATTTTCGATGAAACGATATTTTATAATCAGTATGTTGATGGTGCTGTGCTGCTTGACCCCGGTTTCTGCTTTGGACGTGTCTGCACACAGCGCCATTTTAATGGACAAAGATACGGGAGAAGTTCTTTACGAGAAAAATCCCGATGAAAAGAGTCTTATTGCCAGCACCACAAAAATAATGACTGCGCTTGTGACATTGAAGTATGGAAATCTTGAGGATATTGTAGAAGTTCCACGGGAAGCTGTGGGCATTGAGGGGTCTTCCATGTACTTGACGGAAGGGGAGCAGCTCAGAGTAGAAGATCTGCTGCATGGTCTGATGCTTTCATCCGGGAATGACGCCGCAGTGGCTCTGGCGCTGTATGTTTCGGGCAGCATAGAGGACTTTGCGGAGCTGATGAACCGGGAAGGGGAGGAATTGGGCCTTCTCGGGGCGCATTTTGCTAATCCCAACGGCCTGGACAGTGAAGAAAACTATGCTACAGCCCGGGATCTGGGGCTGCTGGCTTCGGCGGCGCTTGAGAATCCCGATTTCCTTCGGATCGTTTCCGCCAAGACGTATCAGTGCGAAGGCCATGCCATGACCAATCATAATAAGCTCCTGTGGCAGTATGACGGAGCTGTGGGGGTCAAGACTGGCTTTACCAAAAAGGCAGGGCGTATCCTTGTGGGTGGCGCTGAGAGAAATGGGCGAACCTTGGTTTCTGTAACCATTAACGCTCCCGATGATTGGCAAGATCATAAGTCCATGCTGGACTATGGTTTTTCTCAGTATACGGAAGAGTTATTGTTGGAGGAAGGAGCGGAGCTTGGTGAGATTCCTGTTATCTCTGGAGAAATGGAATCGGCAAAGCTGATCTCCGGCGGTAGAATTTCTTGCTGGATGCTCCCACGCGAGACGGTTGAGATTAAGCTCCATCTGCCGGAGTTTCTCTATGCACCGGTGGAAGCAAAGCAGCAGATTGGAACGGCAGAGTTTTTCCTGGCTGGAAAATCTCTGGGAACGGTGCTGGTTTTGATCGAAGAAGATGTGGATATTCTGCCGGAGGAAAAGAGTTTTTGGCAGAATTTGCTGAAAAAATTTGGCTGCGAGGCGGCGGGAATGAAATAACCGCCGCCTCCGTTATAGGCAGGGAAAGGGGTGGATTTGACCATGCAGGAACGGGTGCAAAAGATTTTGGCGTGCTGCGGAATTGCATCACGGCGCAGGGCGGAAGACCTTATCCGCCAGGGACGGGTTCGGATCGGAGACAGGATCTGTGTGTTGGGGGACACTGCGGACCCGGAAATTGACCTTCTGTATCTGGATGATGTTTTGGTAGGAACGGCGGAGAAAAAGGTTTACATAATGCTCAATAAGCCTCGGGGCTATGTTACCACCATGGAGGACGAAAAGGGGCGAAAAACCGTAAAAGAGCTGGTGAACTGCGGCTGTCGTGTTTATCCGGTGGGACGGCTGGATATGGATTCGGAAGGACTTCTCATTATGACCAATGACGGAGAATTGACCAATCGAATGATCCATCCGGCCCATGAAGTGGAAAAAACCTATGATGTATGGGTTAATCACTTTGAAAAGGACCGTATTCGTGCTATGGGACGGTCTATGGACATTGATGGCTATCGCATACGCCCTGCGAATGTGGTGCTGAAATGGAACGATGGAGACAAGGCGCTGCTGTCCGTTACCATTCACGAGGGACGGAATCGCCAGATTCGTAAAATGGCCGCAAAGTGCGGCATGACCGTAACCAGACTGCGGCGCGTGAAGGAAGGACCGCTAATGCTTGGGGACCTGCCGAAGGGACAGTGGCGTTATCTCACGAAAAATGAAATTTCGGTGCTTATGAACCTGTAGATGCATAAAAATATTGAAATCTTGCAAAAAAGAACTTGCAAAATTCTGCGCAATTTAGTATGATAGCATCAATTAGTATCGCTCGAAATAGGGCAAAATACCAACGGAGGCGGAAAGATGACAAGTGATATCCTGACTTTGATCCAGAACGGCATGAGCCGCTTTTCCAAGGGTCAAAAACTCATTGCAAATTTCATCCTTACATCTTATGACAAAGCGGCCTTTATGACCGCCAGCAAGTTGGGCAAGACTGTGAATGTCAGTGAATCCACGGTGGTCCGTTTTGCTGTGGAGCTGGGCTATGACGGCTATCCCGCCATGCAGAAGGCGCTCCAGGAAATGATTCGGAATAAGCTTACTTCGGTGCAGCGTCTTGAGGTGGCAAATGATCGCTTCGGCAATCAGGAGATCCTTTCCATGGTGCTGCAGGCTGATATTGATAAGATTCGCTCTACCATGGACGAGATCGACCGGGCTGCCTTCCAGGCTGCTGTGGATGCGATTCTCAATGCTAAGACCATTTATATTCTGGGCGTCCGCAGTTCTGCCGCCATTGCCAGCTTCCTGGGCTTCTACTTTAACCTGATGTTTGATAACGTCAAGCATATTCATACTTCCTCCAATGCGGAGATGTTTGAGCAGATGGTGCGTATCGGTAAGGATGATGTGGTAATCGGTATTAGCTTCCCCAGATATTCCAGCCGTACCGTAAAGGCTATGAAGTTTGCCTGTGACCGTGGCGCTACGGCCATCGCCCTGACGGACTCCATGGCGGCTCCTATTGCCAGAAATGCCACCCATACCCTCATTGCTATGAGCGATATGGTGTCTCTGGTGGACTCTCTGGTGGCTCCTCTCAGTGTGGTCAATGCGCTGATCGTTGCGTGCAGCTATCGCAGAGAAGAGGCCATGGCCAAGACCTTTGCAAATCTGGAAGAGATTTGGGATGAGTATGGTGTCTATGAAAAAGTTGAAGACGTCACAGGCGTTTGATGTGATCGTAGTTGGCGGCGGTGCTGCGGGAATGTTCTCTGCGGCCACCGCCGCTTCCTATGGGAAGAAGGTTCTCCTTCTGGAGAAGAACCAGCGTTGGGGTTGGAAGCTCAGCATTACCGGAAAGGGGCGCTGTAATGTGACCAACGACTGCGAAGCAGATGAGGTGCTCAAGAATATCCCCACCAACCCCAGATTTCTTTACTCCAGCCTTTGGGCCTTTCCGCCGGAAAAGGCAAAGGCCAAATTTGAGGAACTTGGGGTTCCTCTGAAAACCGAGCGGGGCCAGCGGGTGTTTCCCGTGTCCGACCGGGCGGGAGATGTTGTGGATGCACTGCTTTCCTATGTGGATCAAACAGGAGTCGAAAGAAGGCGGGCGGCGGTAACAGAGCTTCTTACGGCGGACAGCGTGATATCCGGTGTTCAGGCGGGACATGAGACCTTTTATGCCCCTCAGGTCATCCTTGCCACAGGTGGCATGAGCTATCCCAACACGGGTTCCACTGGGGATGGCTATGAAATGGCAAAAAAACTGGGCCATACGGTGACACCCATCAGTGGAAGCCTTGTTCCGTTGGAGATCATGGGGGGAGAATGTCGGCTGATGGCTGGGCTTTCCCTTCGGAATGTGGGGCTGACCCTGTGGGGAAAAAAGAAAAAGCCCATTTATAAGGACTTTGGCGAGGCGCTCTTTATGAACTATGGCCTTTCAGGCCCAATTATTTTAAGTGCCAGTGCCCATATGGACGAGAAGAACGGCCCCTATGTGCTGGAGCTGGACCTGAAGCCGGCTTTGGATGAAAAAAAGCTGGACGCAAGATTGCTTCGTGATTTTGAAGAACGCAAAAATGAGAAGATATACGATGGTCTGCGGGGCGTGCTGCCCCATCAGATGATCCCGGTGATTTTGGATCGTTGCGACATCCCCACCTCCAGCGTGGTCAACAGCATCACCAAGGAGGAACGTCGAAAAATCCTTGAGACTATGAAGCATTTTCGGTTGGAAGTGGCAGGGAAACGACCTGTGGAAGAGGCCATCATTACCCATGGCGGCATTAAGGTTTCCGAGGTGGATCCGGGAACCATGGAATCCAAGCTGGTGCCCGGCCTGTACTTCGCCGGAGAAATTTTGGATTTGGATGCCTACACCGGCGGATTTAACCTTCAAATCGCCTGGTCTACGGCCTTTGCGGCGGGAAGTTCCTGTGGAAATCCCGAAAATAATGTGGTATAATAATTGAGCCGGATAAAGTCCGGCTCAAATTACGTTAGAAAGCGGGAGACATTATGGAAAAGTTTCTCTCTGTGGCCATTGACGGCCCCTCTGGTGCGGGTAAGAGCACCATTGCCAAGGCTGCTGCCAAGGCCCTCAATTTTGTTTATCTCGATACCGGTGCCATTTACCGCACTGTGGCATGGCATATCTCCATGCATGGCATTGGCCCCAAGGATACGGATCACGTTCCCATGCTGCTGGATGATGCAAATATCGACATTCAGTTTATGGAAGATGGTCAGCACATGATCCTTAATGGCAAGGATATTACCGGGGAGATTCGCACCCCTGAGATCAGTGCGGTGGCTTCCCAGGTGGCCCAGCAGAAGTGCGTAAGGGATTATCTCCTTTCTCTCCAGCGTGAGCTGGCTAAAAAGCACAACATCATCATGGATGGTCGTGACATTGGCACTGTGGTGCTGCCGAAGGCGTCTCTGAAAATATATCTTACTGCCAGCGCCGAAAAGCGTGCTCAGCGCCGCTATGAGGAATACCTGCAAAAGGGTCAGAAGGCTGTTTATGCCGACGTTCTGAAGGATCAGGAAAAGCGGGACCACGAGGATATGAATCGGAAAATTGCCCCCCTGAAGCAGGCCAAGGACGCAATTTTGGTGGATACCAG
>CAZEPQ010000101.1:0-7291 GCA_964514175.1 uncultured Oscillospiraceae bacterium | reverse complement strand
CGATCATCCAGTTGTCGCCGATGTGGGTGTAGATGATGATCTCGTTCTCGAAGTCCATGGAAATGGTTCTGGTGAGCTGGCTCATAGCACGATGAGACATGCCGGAGTGATGCATGGGGCCGTCGTTGGTCTTCCAGGTGATCTGGAGAATGCCGTCCTCACGCTTCATGTCAGCGAAGTTCTTGAACCATTCTTTGTACTCTTCAAAGCCGGGGAGCTTTACATAAGGAGCCAAAGGCTGTGCCATAATAAATTCCTCCTAAAAAATAGTGAATTATAATAAACCTCTTCTGAGTGTTTATACGGTTTTGGCTGCAAAGCAAAGGAAAACAACACAATACTCCGCAAATATCCAATTTACGCCCCTATATTATACATGTTTGTGCGAAAAAATACATTGATTATTTTAACAAATTATCGTTTTAAATTTGTGCGAAATGACAGCGTAATACGGGGCAAAACAATCAGCCGCCTATAGCGGCTGATTGCAGGGAAAACATTAGCAGATCACATGGCTCCAACCGTAGAGATCTTCCACACGACCCCACTGAATACCGGTGAGGGTGTCATAGAGATCCTGCGCCACAGGGCCGATCTCGCCGCCGGAAACAGTGAAGACCTCGCCCTTATAGGCCAGAGAGCCAATGGGGGAGACAACAGCAGCGGTGCCGGAGCCGAAGGCCTCTTCCAGTGAGCCGTCCTTGGCAGCGGAAATAAGCTCGTCTACGCTGATCTTGCGCTCTTCCACCTCATAGCCCTTGTCACGGAGTAGCTGTAGGCAGCTCTTGCGGGTGATGCCGGGGAGGATGGAACCGCTGAGTTCAGGGGTGACGATCTTACCGGAGATCTTGAACAGCACGTTCATAGCACCCACTTCTTCGATGTACTTCCGCTCTACACCGTCGAGCCATAGAACCTGGGAATAGCCCTTTTCTTCTGCCCGCTCACCGGCACGGAGGGATGCGGCGTAGTTACCGCCGCACTTGGTGAAGCCGGTACCGCCGCGGACGGCACGAACGTCCTCTTCCTCGATCATGATGTCAACAGGGGCAAGGCCGGTGGCATAGTAGGGGCCGACGGGAGAAAGGATGATGGCAAAGATATAGGTATGAGAAGCATGCACGCCGATATGGTTATCGGTGGCGAAGATAAAGGGACGAATATACAGGGAGGTATTGGGGGCGGAGGGGACCCAATCCTTTTCCAGAGTAACAAGCTGCTTGACCGCATCCACGCAGTAATCCACGTCGATCTGGGGAATGCTCATTCTGTCGCAGGAGGAATTCATGCGCTTAAAGTTCTCCTCGGGACGGAACAGGCGAATCTTTCCCTGGGCGTCACGATAGGCCTTCATGCCCTCAAAAATCTCCTGTGCATAGTGTAGCACCATGCAGGCGGGATCGATTTGGAAAGGGGCATAGGGAACGATACGGCCATCGTGCCAGCCCTTTTCGATGGTATAGTTCATCAGGAACATATGGTCGGTGGTGAAGATACCGAAGGGGATATCGGGACCGGCTGGTTTTTCCTTATAATTTGTGGTCATAGTAACAGGGATTTTTTCCATTATATTTCGACCTCCGTTGGTTTCGTTTTCAGTAAGGATATTATAGCAAGGGAAAACCGCTCCTGCAAGTAGTAAAACAACAATATTTTAACGATTTATCGGGTTAAATTCCGGCGAAATGGAGAAAACCCGGACTGCCGAAGCAGTCCGGGCGGGATGTAACAGAATTACTTTTTTTTCTTGGGGTCAAAATACTTTTTTGTTTCAGCGATAATGATGCCGGATAGACCCAGAAGGGCAATCAGGTTGGGAATTGCCATCATACCGTTGAGGGTATCGGAGATATCCCACATGAGGGTGCCGGAGCCGGTGGCGCCCACGACACAGACCAGAATGAAGATGATCTTGTAGATGATATTGACGGTTTTGCTGTTCTTGGACAGGTAGCCCCAGCAGCGTTCGCCGTAATAGCTCCAGGAGAGGATGGTGGACAGGGCGAAGAAAATCAGGCTGATCTGGATGATATAGCCGCCCAGAGTGCCGGGAAGCACTGCGTTAAAGGCTGCAACGGCGGCAGCGCCCTTGGAGGCGTAGCCTGCCAGTGCATCAGCGCTGATCTCCAGGCCGGAGAGCAGAACGGTCAGTGCGGTGATGGAACAGATGATGATGGTATCAACGAAAACCTCAAAGACGCCCCAGATAGCCTGATCGCCGGGTTCCTTGGTTTCGGAGGCGGCATGGGCAATGGGTGCAGAGCCAAGGCCGGCTTCGTTGGAGAATACGCCCCGGGCGAAACCCTGACGCATGGCTACCATGATAGCATAGCCGAACACACCGCCACCCACAGCTTTGAAGCTGAATGCACTCTTGAAAATCAGCGCAAATACTGCGGGCAGGTCGGAGATACGCATGATGATAACGATAACGCCTGCGATGATATAGAAGATGGCCATAAAGGGAACCATGTAGGAGGTGACGGTGCCAATGCGCTGTACACCGCCCAAAACCACAATGGCAACCAGAGCACAAAGCACAATACCGGTGATCAGGGGATCAATGCCGAACATACCGTTCAGTGCACCGGCGATTTCAGAGGACTGAGCAATATTGCCGATGCCGAAGGAGGCAAGGCCACCTAGAATGGCGAAGATGATAGCCAGGGGCTTCCACTTTTGGCCCAAACCGTTCTGGATGTAGTACATGGGGCCGCCCTTATAGATGCCGTTTTCATCGGTGGTACGGAACTTCATTGCCAGCAGGATCTCAGCATACTTGGTACACATGCCGAAGAAAGCGGAGACCCACATCCAGAACACAGCGCCGGGACCGCCAACAAAGATGGCACCGGTAACGCCGGCGATATTGCCGGTACCGACAGTGCCTGCCAGGGCGGTGGTAACAGCCTGGAAAGCGGAGAGGTTCTTGCCGTCCGTTTCCTTCTTTTCAGTCTTCTTAAAAAGGGAACCAACGGTGTTCTTCATAATATAGCCGAACCAACGCACCTGGACAAAGCCGGTACGGATGGAGAGGTATACACCACTGCCCACCAAAAGGAGCAGCATAATTGGGCCCCATACGAAGTTGTTAACGGCTGAGTTGATACTGGTAATGATATCGAGCATAATGTCCTTCCTTTCTCTCCCCAAGAAGCAAAAACGGGCACAGCGAAGGCTGTACCCAGGCATGGACTGTCAAAAATGAGCTCTGTCCTTTTGCCTGAGAGATCACAGCGTTTGCTGCTTACACCTTCGGCCCCCGAATCCGGGCTTCTCCAGAGTGTGTGGAACGCCGAAATCGGATCTTCCACACAGCATTTCTTTAATGCGTTGAAATATGCTGTGATTTTATCATAGGGATGTATAAAATGCAAGAGGAAAAACACAAAATGCAGAAAAAAGTGAGAATTGACTGAAAATATGACAAATAATTGATAAAATGAAAAGAAAAATTCAAAAAATCCTGCTCCGAATGAATTTTCGGAGCAGGATTCCTGCAAGATAACTTAATATCCGACTGCGGTAGAGCCGCCGTCGATGACCATGATTTGACCGGTGGTGTTCTCACTATACTCGCTGAGCAGGAAGGCAGCCATACCAGCAATCTCTTCAGGATCGGACAGTCTTCCGGAGGGGACACCGGTAGTGGGGGGGCCTCCCGGGCCATCCGCGGGACCGCCGGGACCGCCGGGACCACCAGGGCCACCAGGACCACCTGCGGGAGCAGAAGCCACACCATGACCCATGCTCATGACGCCGCCGGGAGCGATGGCGTTGACACGGATCTTATGATCTGCCCATTCCACAGCACCCTGCATGCTGATGGCAACCACAGCGCCCTTGCTGGCGGAGTAGTGTGCGGAGCACATGGGAGGGGTCATGCCGCGGATACCGGCCATGGAAGCAATGTTGACAATGGCGCCGAAGTTCTGGGGCAACATGGACTGCTTGACGCACTGCTGCATCATAAAGAACAGGCCCTTTGCATTGGTGTTCATAACACGGTCCCATTCTTCAGCGGTCAGGTCCACTGCGGGGCAGCCTGCCATGATACCGGCAGCCTGGATCAGGAAGCGGATCTCGCCCAGCTCCTGACGGATCTGCTCCACCACGCCGGGGATAGCTTCGATGTTGGAAACGTCCAGGGTGTAGGCCTTGACGGTGCCGCAGTCCTTCAGCATTTCGGCTGCCTGCTGAATCTTCTCGGGATTACGGCCGATCATTGCCACCTTGGCACCGCTTTCGGCCATCATTTTTGCACAGGTGAAACCGATGCCGGAACCAGCGCCGGTGACGACACAAACCTGGTTGTCAAAACGGATGTTCATATGTATTTTCCTCCTTTTGTTATTTTACGCATATAGAATACCGCATTTCCCGTAGGAATAGACCTGGGGAGTCAGGCCATCGGGCATGGGCATGTCACAGGGAGTGGGTGCAATGGAACCATCTAAAGCGCCGTCCACCACGTTTTTCAGTGCGGAGATCACACTGAGGGAAACAGGACAGGTGTTGTGGCAGGGATAAATGGTATCATAGCCCCCGAGCTCAGATAGTTTGTCCAGGGTTTTGCGGTATGTATGAATGTCCCGATGGTCGCCGAAGAGAAATACGGGGCCATAGGACAGAGTGTCACCGGAGAACAGGATCCGATTCTTCCGATCCAGCAGACAGATGCTGCCGGGGGTGTGACCGGGAGCCTCCACCACCTGGAGAACGCGATCGCCCAGGTCGAAGGTGGTTTCTTCGGTGATGGGGTGGAGCTTTGCGGTTAGCTGAGGACGGAACCGGAGAATGACAGCAAACTCATCGGCATGAGCATAGATGTCGGTGAACTGGTCATCGTTTGCTGTGTGATCTCCGTCACCGTGAGAATGGACCAGGGTGATGGGAAGATCGGTGACAGTGCGGATGAGGGACATCAAATCACAATCACTGGCACCGGTATCCAGCAGTATGGCGCGCTGAGAACCCAGAATGAGGAAGCAGCGGACCATTTCCTGCTCAATGGCCCATACGTCAGAGCTGATCTTGTTGAGTGTGGTAGTGAGCTGATCCATAAAGCGTACCTCCCTGAGAAATTACAATTTGAAGTAGTCCACACCAGCCTGAAAAATGGGCTGATATTTATTTCCATAAATATTCTTGCCCACAAATTCACCGGCACGTTCTGTGTGGCCCATCTTGCCCAGGACCCTGCCATCGGGGGAGGTAATGCCCTCAATGGCCATCATGGAGCCGTTGGGATTGAAGCGGATGTCCATGGTGGGATTGCCGGCAAGATCGGTATACTGTGTGGCGATCTGACCGTTTTCGATGAGGGACTGGAGCATTGCGTCCGTGGCAACGAAGCGGCCCTCGCCGTGGGATACAGGGATATTGTGGAGGTCGCCCACATTGCAGTGCATCATCCAGGGAGACTTGACAGAGGCCACCCGGGTGGTGCAATACATGGACTGATGGCGACCAATGAGGTTGTAGGTCAGGGTGGGGCAGCCCGCATCCATGGGAACGATCTCGCCATAGGGTACCAGACCCAGCTTAATGAGTGCCTGGAAGCCGTTGCAGATACCCAGCATCAGGCCGTCACGCTGCTTGAGAAGATCGTGGACAGCCTCGGTAAGCTGAGGATTGCGGAAGAAGGATGCAATAAACTTGCCGGAACCGTCGGGCTCGTCACCGCCGGAGAAGCCGCCGGGAAGAATGATCATCTGGGCGGAGCGGATGGCTTTTTCCATGGCCTCCACAGTCTCTGTCAGAGCTGCGGCGGAAAGATTCCGTACCACCATGATCTGAGGCTCACCGCCTGCATTTGCCACAGCACGAGCGGTATCGTATTCGCAGTTGTTGCCGGGGAATACAGGGATGATGGCCTTGGGCTTTAGGTGGTTGTAGCCGGGGGCCTTGGGGGTCCGCTGGTCATAAAGGATGGCGGAAACCGCTTCGGTGGTGCCTGCCTTTACAGGGAATACACCTTCCAGCTTCGCTTCCCACAGCTTCTGGTATTCGGAAATGGTAACAGCGCCGTCACCTAGGTCGATTTGGGGACGCTGGCTGGTGTAACCCACCAGGACAGCACCTTCAACAGGCTCGGTACATTCCGCCAGGATGGAGCCGTAGCTCTGACGGAAGAGCAGGTCGGAGTCCAAATTCTCAGCGGCGATAAAGCCGATCTCGTTGCCCAGAGCCATTTTGAAGATGCCTTCTGCTGCACCGCCGGAGGTCAGAGACCAGGCAGAGACGATGGTGCCGGATTCTGTCAGGCTGTGGACACGCTGGAAGGTCTCCTTGGTGGCACTAAAGTCCGTGTAACCGGGAACCGTAAAGAGATATACGGGATGACCTGCTTCCTTAAACTCGGGAGACAGGACCTTGCCTGCGTTCTGGGGGGCAATTGCAAAGGAAACCAGAGTGGGAGGAACGTCCAGATCGTTGAAAGAGCCGGACATGGAGTCCTTGCCGCCGATGGCAGCCAGTCCCAGGCCAATCTGGGCGGAGAAAGCGCCGAGCAAAGCGGAGAAGGGCTTGCCCCAACGGGTGGGCTCGGTGCGGAGCTTTTCAAAATACTCCTGGAAGGTCAGGTATGCGCTGTCAGGATCGCAGCCTGCGGCAACCAGCTTGGAGACAGATTCCACAACAGCAGTTGCTGCGCCTGCGAAGGGGTTCTGAGAGGAAACATTGGGGTTAAATCCAAAGCCCATGACAGAGCAGGTGCTGGTATCCTTGGTGCCGGAGGGCAGCAGGGCAGCCATGACCTGGGTGGGGGTGGTCTGATTCTTTCCGCCGAAGGGCATCAGAACAGATGCGGCGCCGATGGAGCCGTCAAAACGCTCAACCAGACCCTTCTGAGAGCAGCAGTCCAGAGTGCCGACAAGTTTTTTGAGCTTCTGGGAGGGGGTTCCTTCTGCGGATGTGGCGGTAACCTGGGGCAGAACAGGAACCTTGACGGTGGTGTGCTTGTCCGCACCGTTGGAAGAAAGGAACTCACGGCTCAGATCCACAATGGCCTTGCCGTTCCAGCGCAGGATCATTCTGGGATCCTCGGTGACGGTGGCAACCAGAGTGGCTTCCAGGTTTTCCTTTGCGGCAGCAGCCAGGAAAGCATCAACGTTTTCTGCGGCAACCACCACAGCCATACGCTCTTGGGACTCGGAGATTGCCAGCTCGGTGCCGTCCAGACCGTCATATTTTTTGGGAACTGCGTTCAGATCTACATCCAGACCATCTGCCAGCTCGCCGATGGCAACGGAGACACCGCCTGCGCCGAAGTCGTTGCAGCGCTTGATCA
>CAZEPQ010000100.1:0-7414 GCA_964514175.1 uncultured Oscillospiraceae bacterium | reverse complement strand
CAGGCCGGGATCGGCAACATAGTTCTTGCCGACAGTGGAGGAAATGGCACAGATATCGCCGATGTGCTCCACCATGGTAGCCAGGGCAATGGGCATAATGGTGACCACAGAGGTCAGCAGAATGCTGCTGTCAAAGCCCTCGCCGAAGATAGAGAACGCGGTGCTTTCCCAGGTGATGGGCAGGCCGATCCAGGCAGCCTCGGAAACCTTCTGAACCAGGTTTGCACGGGCGGCAGGATCCACGATCATAGCCACCACATAGGATGCGATGACACCCAGAAGAATGGGAACGATCTTGATCATCCCCTTGCCCCAGATGTTGCAGATAACAACCACAATAATGGCCACCAGAGCAATGAGCCAGTTGGCTCTGCAGTTGCCGATGGCGCTGGAAGCCAGGGTCAGGCCGATGCAGATGATCACAGGGCCGGTGACGATGGGCGGGAAGAAACGCATGACCTTCTGTGCGCCGAAGACCTTGAACAGCAGGGCCAGCACCAGATAAACCAGGCCCGCACAGGCGACGCCGAAGCTGGCATAGGGCAGCATTTCCACGTTTGCGATGGAGGCGATGCCGTCGGCATCGGTAAGCATGGGCGCAATGGCTGCGTAGCCGCCCAGGAACGCGAAGGAACTGCCCAGGAAGGCGGGCACCTTACGACCGGTGACCAAATGGAACAGCAGAGTTCCAACACCTGCAAACAGCAGAGTTGTGGATACACTTAGGCCGGTGAGGGCAGGCACCAATACTGTGGCGCCGAACATGGCGAACAGGTGCTGGAGACCCAGAACGAACATTTTGGACTTGCCAAGTTCTCTGGCGTCGTAGATTGCATCATTGTTCATGACTTTTTTCCTCCTTATTTTCTCACATGATAGTTCTCATTATATCCGCAAGCCGAAACCTTTGCAAGAGGCAGGTTCACCCAATTATTTTTTGCTTTTTGTTGCTATTTACGGAAAAAGGGTGTATGATATGTTTATGGTTCGAAATAATCCTGTTTGGGAGGTTTCTCTATGAGCAAGGCAAAAGAAAAGAGCATGATCACTGATCTGACAGAGGGCAGCGTCACAAGGCTGCTGCTGATTTTCGCGTTCCCCATTCTATGTTCCAATCTGCTGCAGACTGTCTACAACATGGTGGATATGATCGTCATTGGTCAATTTGTGGGCAGCGCCGGTCTTTCTGCCGTTTCCATCGGCGGCGACATCCAGCACTGTCTCATGTTCCTGGCTATGGGCATCTCCAATGCGGGCCAGGTCATCCTGTCCCAGTACATCGGCGCTGGCAACCGGGAACGGATCAAGGGCACCATTGGCACCATGTTTACCCTGTGCTTTGGCTGCGCCATTGTACTCAGCGTGATCTGCCTGATTTTCCTGGATCCCCTGCTGAATATCCTCAACACCCCCGAGGGCTGCTATCAGTACGCCCGGGAATACAGCATTGTATGTATTGGCGGCACCATCTTTATCTATGGCTACAACCTGGTCAGCGCCATTCTCCGTGGCATGGGCGATTCCAAGCGGCCCTTCCTGTTTGTGGCGGTGGCCTCTGTGGTGAACCTGATCCTGGACCTGATCTTTGTGGCAGTATTCCATTGGGGCCCCATGGGTGCGGCTCTGGCAACGGTCATCGGCCAGGGCGTCAGCTTCATCTGGGCGCTGATCTACCTCTACCGTAATCGTGAGGCCTTTGGCTTTGACTTTAAGCTGGGGAGCTTCAAGCTGGACCCGGTGGTTACCCCTAAGCTCATTAAGCTGGGCCTTCCCATGTGCCTGCAGTCCGCAGCCATCCATGTGTCCATGCTGTTTGTAAACTCCTATATCAACGCCTACGGTGTTATCGCCTCTGCTGTGACCGGCATCGGCAACAAGCTCTCCTCCGTAACCAGCGTGGTGTGCAACGCCCTGTCCACCGCCGGCAGCTCCATGGTAGGCCAGAATATCGGTGCCAGAAAGTATAACCGAATCCCCAAGATTATTGGAATCTCTCTGGTCATTGGCCTGTCCTTCGCCATTCTGCTGTCCTGCCTGACGGGCTTCTTCCCCAACACCATCTTCGGATTCTTTAACTCCGAGCCTGAGGTGCTGGAAATGGCCATGACCTATATCCCTGTGGCGATCCTGCTGTACATCGGCTTCGCCCTGCGGTCACCCTTCTTCGCCTTGATCAACGGCTCCGGCAACGCCAAGCTGAACCTGATCGTGGGTATGCTGGACGGCGTAATCTGTCGCATCGGTCTTGCCATGCTGCTGGGTCTGGTATTTGACATGGGCATCATGGGCTTCTGGCTGGGCAACGCCTTTGCCGGTTATATGCCCTTCCTCATTGGCGGTGTTTACTTCCTCACCGGCAAGTGGAAAACCAACAAGCTGATCAAATAATTGCCCGCAGTACGTTTTCGCCGGTGGGTTTCCCATTATCGGACTGCTTCCTACCGCAGTTCCTATTTGCTGAACAAAAAACTCGGTACCCTTACACAGGGTTACCGAGTTTTTTCAGCACATTTTCAAAATATTCCGGCAGCTCACAGGTTACTGTGACAGTCTCTCCGGTGCGGGGATGCCGAAAACTCAGGCTCCGAGCGTGGAGACATTGGGTCGCCAATCCCAATTCCTTGCCCTTTCCGTACACCCCATCGCCTACGATGGGATGATTCTGCCAGGAAAGGTGTACACGGATCTGATGGGTACGGCCCGTTTCCAGTCTAAGCCGCAGATGGGTATAGCCCTGATAACGGTCCAGCACTTCATAATGGGTCACCGCGGGGCGGCTGTTCTTCTCCGTCACCGCCATCCGTTTCCGGTCCACGGGATGCCGCCCGATGGGGGCGTCGATGGTGCCGGAATCAGCACGGATATTGCCCACCACCACCGCTTCATAGACCCGGGCAAGGGAATGATCCTTTAGCTGCTCCGCCAGCGCGGCATGGGCAAAATCATTTTTCGCCACGATCAGCAGGCCGGAGGTGTCCATGTCGATCCGATGGACAATGCCGGGGCGCAGTTCCCCGTTGATACCCGAAAGGGAATCGGCGCAGTGGTACATCAGGGCATTGACCAGAGTCCCGCTCCAATGTCCCGGAGCGGGATGCACCACCAGGCCCTTGGGCTTGTTGATTACAATGACGTCCTCGTCCTCGTAGCGCACATCCAGAGGAATGTTCTCCGGAATAATGTCCACCACCTGAGGCTCCGGAAGGGTCACTTCGATTGCATCGCCCGTCCGGGTCTTATAATTTTTCTTTACCGGCTGGCCGTTTACCAGCACATCGCCGTTTTCCATCAGCTTCTGGGCTGCGCTGCGGCTCATGTCCGGGATCTGTTCTGACAGAAAGCTGTCCAGCCGAATCCCGGCAGTCTCACAGAGTATCGTCATGGATTTCTTCCTTTTCGGCCTTTAATTTGGCCATATACTTATCGTGGATGAAGGCGTAATAGATGCAGAAAAGGATGCCGCCCACCACCACAAAGATATCTGCCACATTAAAAATGGCAAAGTTCATAAACAGGGTTTCAAACATGTCCACCACATAGCCATAAAGGGCCCGGTCGATGAGATTGCCCAGGGCGCCGCCAATCACCAGCACCAGGGACCATTTTCCCATCCAGTAGGGGAACTTATTGGTCAGCAGCAGCCACATGCCGAAAATTACAAAGGCCACCGTCAGCACCACAAAGAACCATCTTGCCCCAGAGAGCATGGAGAAGGCCGCACCCTCGTTATGGATGTGGGTCAGACCAAGAATGTGGGGAATAAAGGGCTCGTGCCCGCCCAGAGGAATGTTGGTTTTGATGAAAAATTTTACGAGCTGGTCCAACACCACCAGCAGGACGATGACAAGTACTTTCAGCAAGATGTTCGCTCCTTAATAAATCAGTTTTACAAAAATAGTGCCGGAAACGTCGTTACAACTGTAGGTCCAGGAGATGTGATCTCCGAAGTCCTGCCCGATCCCCAATTCCACGGCAATATCTCCAAGCAGGTCGTTGTCCAGCAGCACGGATTTTGCGGTATAATAGGCTTCGTAATTGTCGTAGCGAACCTGTGCCCATGGAAGCCCCAGATTCATCTGCGCCTGAAGCGCCCAGCGGAAGTATTCCTCGTTCCACTCCGAGTGGAGCAGACCGTAGTAATAATGATAGTTGTAATCCATGGCAGTGCATTCGGGACTTCCCAATTCGTTGAAGTCCGTATGATCTCGGTAAAACAGCTCGTCATTGACGAGAATGTAGCTGTCAGAGGGGATGGTCGCGTCACTGTCCGCGCTGGGAATGGGATCCCCCCAGGTGACATCCACGTTGTACCACTGTTCGTCCAGCATGACGGTGTTCCATGCGTGTCCGTCGTCAGACAGAACCCAATCCTGAGAGGACAGGCCGCCGATGACGGCACAGGGGAAGCCCAACCGGTGCATAATGAGACAAAAGCTCTCCGCATAGCCCTGACAGACAGCCTTTCCCTCCTGCATCAGGGACACCACGGACTGCTGCTGTGTATAGGAAATATCATATTCCGTATGCTCCACCAAATACCGGTAGACAGCTACTATTTTTTGAAAGTCCGATTCCGCCGTTACCATATCCGCAGAGGCCATACAGCCGGCGATATAGGTGTCAATTTGGGCCTGCAACCGGGGGATATCCTCTTCGGCCACGGTGTATGTCAGTTCCACCAAAGATACCTGATCCGGGGCGCTTTCGCTGGTATAATAGGTAAGTTCCCCATCAAACCAGAATATCTCCGGATGATCGCTGTTCAGCGCCTCCAACACCCGATCCAGCCCATCTGTGGAAATGTTCACAGGGATAGAGCTGGCGCTGTAGGCTCCCGCCGCGTTGCGGATGGACAGATAGGCTGCCTGCTCTTCCGGAGTAAGCTGACTGTAACCCCAGAGCAGACTTTCCTCCGGGAACTCCACCAAAGAATCACCCACATAGGAGGAATTGTCCAGCGTGTCCGGCATATCCAACATATTTATCGTATCCATTTCATCGATAAAGACCGACTCGGTCATAGTTGGTTCCGCATTGCTGCTTCTATGTTCGGATATCAAACTGGATATGCCGGAAAGAATCACACTGGCCGCCACGAAGAAAAAGAGAGATTTCAAGAGCTTTTTCATAATCCTTCTCCTTACATATCAAAAAGAGGCCCGCTTAGCGAGCCTCCCTGAAATTACTGTCGTCTCTTGCTTTTGGTGCGATGCTCGGAATACTGCTTAATGGAAGAGATCTTACTGTCGGAGTCTGCCATGAAAGCCTTGAGCATATCATCAAAGGACTGGGGCTCCTTGGGGGTGTTGGTCCGGGGAGCGCTGTTTCTGGGCTGGCGATCACCGGAGTTTCGATTGCCTCCGCCATTGCTGTTGCGGGGACGCTCCTGACGGTCGCCACCTTCGGCATTGCGCTCTCCGCGATTGTTGTTATAATTCCGGTCAGTCCTGGGCTGGCGTGCCGGGGCCTCCGTTGTCTTCTTAATGGACAGATTAATTTTTCCCGCGGGGTCGATGGCAATGATCTTTACCTTGACCTCCTGACCCACGGTGAGATGCTCGTTGATGTCACTGACATAAGCGTGGGCAATTTCCGAGATATGTACCATGCCGGTCTTGTTGCCGGGCAAGGATACAAAGGCTCCGAACTTGGTAATGCCGGTGACCTTTCCTTCCACAATAGCTCCTACTGCGAACTCCATACTAAGGTTTTATCCTCCTTTATTTTTGGGCTTCCTGTGGCCCATCCCAAACCGTTTTATCCGCCGTCAAAAAACACAATGTCCCCCCGTGAAATGTAGCCCATGCCTTTGGCCAGTTCCGAAACATCTGTCTCTCCGGCTTCCAATGCATCAAGCTCCCGGCCAGTCTCGGCGATGGCCCCTTCCAGCGCCTGCTTTAGCGCCAGCCCTTCGCCCAGATCTCTTGCCAGACCGCCCAGTGTCCACGCGGCCCAGGCCGCCATGACAGCAGCCATGACCCTTGGGGCTATCTTTTTCATCACCAGGGTTTGCACCTCTCTTTCCGGTGCTCTTTCCCTTCGGCAAAAACGGTATCACACCTATTGTACTCCATTTCTCCGAAGATGGAAAGAGCTTTTTTCGAAGTTTTCGCAAAAAAATGATAATTTTTTTCTTCACCTTTGCCCCGAACTTTCCCAATCCCCGAATTTTCCCCAGCAGGACCAGAAGGGGCCTTAAAATCCAGGAACTCAGGGCAAGAAAATACAGCGCTGCCCCAAGGCCCAGCCCCAAAATCTGATAGAGCTTCAGGCCCCGGGTATAGATGGACAGCAGCATCAGGCACAGGAAAAAGAGCAGGGCAAAGAGCATGTCCACCGGCAGCGTCAGCTTGGGGAAGATCCGCCGATGGGCACGGCCCCAGTCGTAGCACAGGGAAAGCCCCAACCCAAGGCCTCCGGAAAGCAGAAATTCCTTTACCTGGGTCCCCAGGCCCGGAATCATCGGAAGAGCCTCTGAAGAAAGCTGCCCTGAGTTTGACGACTTTCCTCATAGCTGAGGCTGTCCACCTCTCCTGTAAGTCGCACCTCTCCCGCCTCCAGGTTGAGCTGCTCCACATGAAGGTTCCCGCCCCGGACAATAAGGGTTCCACGGGCAGTTTCCAGCACCGCCACGGTTTCGTCAAAGCTCTCCGCATCGGTAACGCCGCTGATGGAGAGCTTGTTGCGGCCCTCCAGGGTCAGCTTGTGCCCCAGGGCCAGAGCTGTATCGTCTTTTAGCATCATAATATCACGCTCCAAAGTTGGTTCATGGCATCCGCCGCTATCTATTCATAAAATCATATTCATCCCCGGCGGAAATTATACCGCAAATCTAATTGACAACATTGGCTTTTTGCGCTAAAATGGCAGGGAACGCAAGGATGGAAAAGCAGTACCATATTTCTTTTGTCACCAGAGAGCGGGCCATTGGCTGAAAGCCCGTACAAAACCTTATGGGAAGGACATTTCCGGAGCGGGCGTATAAGGAATTTTCCGAAATCGCAGGACTGCCCCACCAGACGGGGTACAAAGGGCGGAATCTCCGCCGAAATTGGGTGGCACCACGAAGCGTAATGCTCTCGTCCCAACGGGACGGGAGTTTTTTATATTTTTTGGCCCAAAATAAACAACATTCAGAAAGGAATTTTCAATATGGACAAAATCAGACCCCGCACCCTGTCCGGGTTCATGGAGCTGCTGCCTGCGCCTCAGGTGCAGATGGAGAAGTTCATGCAGGTGCTCCGGGAGACCTATTCTCTCTACGGCTTCACCCCCCTGGACACCCCCATTATTGAGGACGCGCAGATCCTGCTGGCCAAGGGCGGCGGCGAGACTGAGAAGCAGATCTACCGTTTTGAGAAGGGCGACAGCGATCTGGCCCTGCGCTTTGACCTGACGGTGCCTCTGGCAAAGT
>CAZEPQ010000099.1:0-7513 GCA_964514175.1 uncultured Oscillospiraceae bacterium | reverse complement strand
GTGACGACGATGGAGCTGCTAGCCAGATTCGAACTGGCGACCTCATCCTTACCAAGGATGCGCTCTACCTGCTGAGCTATAGCAGCGGACAGCCAGATTATTATAACATGAATCGAAAATTTGTCAATAACTTTTTGAAAAATTTTGCGATTTTCCTGTGATTCCGGCAAAAATCAGCCAAACAAATCCCCTGTATCCACCACAAAAGCCTCCGGGGAGAGAGGGCAGGCGGCAAGATAGCTTTCCTCCAGGGGGATCCAGAGCTTTTCAAACATGGCAAAATAGTCCCCCTCCCGCTCCATGAGCCGGGAAATCTGCACAGACTTTGGGCAGGTCAGGAAGATCATTTTATCATAATGCTGCCGCAGTGCGGGATGATGGCTGTAGCTGCCCTCCAGAATGGTCAGGGCGGAGGGATCGTAGACCTGCTCCGGGCCATAGCTGCCGCTTTGGCAGTCATAGGGCCGCACTTTTACGGTCTCCCCACGATGAAGGGGCTCCAACACCTGATGGATCAGTCGGTCAAAATCCATGTTGCCGCCGGGGATGGACTTCCAGTTTTCCTGTCGCCGGGAAACAGGCAGGTAAAAATCGTCCATGTGGATCACGTTGCAGTCAAAAACCTGCGCTGTCAAGGCTCCGAAGCCGGTTTTTCCGCTGCCGCAGCGCCCATCTATGGCTACGATACCCTTTTTCAGCGTTGCAATCTCCATCAGTGCGGGGAAATATCCGGCGCAGGCTTTGTCCAGCAGCCGATAGTGGGGCTGATAGGCCTGCCGGAATCCATCGCTGTGATGGACCGGGGGACAGCCTTTTTCCCGATAATCCCTGAGCCACGCCTCCCAATTGGGGAGCTTGAGCATCCCGGCCAGCTCCAGCCGCTGCTCCAGACCCTGCCGGGTACCGGCATGGTTCTTTGCCGTCAAGCAGAACAGCTTTGTCAGCAGCGGCGCGGCAATTTGAGGGTCATATTCCCCCGTCAAATGGAACCGGACCAAGCCGTTTCCAATATTCTCCCCCCTGGGGCAGACCTTTCCCGTCGGGGGCGCTTCCTTCCACTCGGAAAGGATATATTGCTCCACCCGCTCCAGGGAGGCGATCATATGCTCCGGGCCAAATTCACTCTGAAAACAGAGCTTTCCCACATCCTGAGGCTCCATTTTCGGGTAGCGCTGAAGATGCTCCCGCAAAATACGCAAAAAATCCTGTTTCATATTGCCACCTGTATAAAAGTTTCCCGCAGAGAAACTCTCCGCGGGAAATTTATTGCTGTTCGTACCCCTTGAGGTATTACATGGGGCCGCCGCCCATGTTCTGGGGGGGAGTCCACATTTCCTTCTCTTCGTGGAGGGTGATGTTGTTCTTCTTGGCGAAGTCGATCATGTTCTTCTTGCACTTCTCCCAAGAACCCTTTTCCTTAGCCTCGAAGGCTTCCTTCATAATGGGCATACCATCGTTGCCGCCGCCGGGGCCGCCTGCGCCGCCCTTCATCTTGATGACGATGACCTCGGACTCCACCTTCTTGAAGAGCTTCTTCACCATGGTGGGCTGAATGCTGATAGTAGTGATCTGATCGGCCCGGATGTTCATGGTCATAGCCTGCTTATCAGCCATCCGGAGCACAAACTCTGTTTTGTCAAACAGAATATCTGCCTTTGCCATATGTATTCCTCCATTTCAAATTGACGAAATTAACCCGGCGCCCATCGTCCATGTCATGCTGCGAACCAGGCACCTCTACATTTTAAATGATATCCTATCGAAATATATTTGTCAAATATCTCTTTTGTGCCTTTGGTACATTTTGTATACTTTCATAATTTTTCAGCGCAAAATTATTCAACGTGCAGAGAGTGCTGCCATCAGCTCCGTTTTTTTCTTTACTGTCGGAGTAGGGAAACCCCTGCATCACTGCCATGGAGTAATCTAAATCTGCCAATGATCTCAGACATTTATATTCCTTCTGTCATAGAATGATACCTATATTATGTTGGTATACGGATGATTTTTGACTATGGTGGAATAATTTAAAGTTCCGGGACCGATATTACATCAGTCCCGGAAGCTCACGCAAAGGTCACATGGGTGCCGGTCTTGCCCTCCAGGGCATCCAGGGCCTTATTGAGGGCGGTGATGATGGCCTTTTTTCCCGGATTTGCCCGGACGAACCGCATGGCTGCCTCCACCTTGGGCAGCATACTGCCCGGGGCGAACTGGCCTTGAGCCACATATTCTGCCGCCTGGGCAAGGGACATGCTGCAAAGATTCTCCTGATCGGGCTTTCCCCAGTTGATGGCCACCTGCTCCACCTCGGTGAGGATCATCAGCACGTCCGCATCCACCTGCTCCGCCAGCAGCTCTGCCGCAAAGTCCTTATCAATGACGGCAGCCACCCCCTCCAGGGTGCCGTCGGGGTTTTCCACCACGGGAACGCCACCGCCACCGCAGCACACCACGATGGTATCCTTCCACAGCTTTTTCACCTCGCCGATCTCCACGATCCGGCGGGGCATGGGCGATGCCACCACACGGCGATAACCACGGCCCGCGTCTTCCTTCATGGTATAGCCTTTTTCCTGAGAGAGATTTGCGGCTTCCTCGGCGGAGTAGAAGGGACCGATGGGCTTGGTAGGATTTTGGAAGGCAGGATCCGACTTTTCCACCACCATCTGGGTCAACAGGGTGACAACAGGAATATTCCTATTTTTCTTTGCCAGGGCATACCGCAGGGCCTGCTGAATGTGGTAACCGATATAGCCCTGACTCATGGCGCCGCAGACGTCGAAGGGCATGGGAGGCACCACCTCTTTGGCGGTCTCGCTGGACAGCAGGATGCGGCCCACCTGGGGACCGTTTCCGTGGACGATCGCCAGCTCGTAGCCCATGGCGCTGATCTGGGCAATATATTCGGCGGTCTGCCGCACCACCTCAAGTTGGGCCTGGGCTGTGGGTGCAGAGTTTCCGGATTGCAGGGCGTTGCCGCCCAGGGCAATGACGATTTTGGACATAGGGAGTTCCTCCTTGCATATTTAGCCGGTCCACTTGCCCCCCCAAGGTAAGCGCTGATTAAACAAAGAACACCGTTTGTGGGGGCCGATGCAAAGACTGCTCGATTTAATCAGCAATTCGCAAGGGGGAGCCAAGTTTAGGCTGTTCAAACTTTCATTTTTCTTCAGTATTTACGTCAGCCCAAAAAATATGCATAAAAATTGCCGGACGGGGCAGCGATTCCCCATCCGGCAAAGGAGGTTATGTAATTACTTGTCCAGCTTGCAGGTTTCCTTCATGGCAACGGAGCAGGCGATATCGCCCAGCACGTTGCAGCAGGTGGCGCCCATGTCGCAGAGGGTATTGATGGAGATGTAAACGCCCATAACTCCGGTGGGCAGACCGGCAATGGCAGCCAGAGCGGCGAAGGACGCAATTGCGCCGCCGGGAACACCGGGAGTACCGATGGACAGCAGAGTGTTGGCCAGCATGACCACCACCATCATGCCGACGGAGATATCCACGCCGCAGGCATTGCCAAAGAACACGATCATAAAGCTCATCAGGATGGAAACGGCGTCCATGTTGACGGTGGCGCCCAAAGGCAGAGCAAAGGAAGATATCTCGTTGGGAACACCCAGCTCATCGGCGCACTTCTTGGAAATGGGCAGAGTGGCAGAGGAGGAGCATGTGCCGAAGGCGTTAAGGGCAGCGGGCATGACCTTGGTGAAGAATTCCTTGATGCCAACCTTGCCCAGGAGCTTAACAATGCCGCCGTAGACAATGAGTACATACAGGATGAAGGTCACATACAGGGCAATAAGCACCTTGCCAAGGGCCAGAATGGTACTCAGACCGTTGGCGTGCATTACCACAGAGATGGAGCAGAAAACGCCAATGGGGGTAAAGTACATGACCACAGAAATGACCTTGACGCAGATCTCATTTAGGGCCTCGCAGAGCTTCACGAAGGGCTCAGCCTTTTCCTTCAGAGCCAGGCAGGTAACGCCCACGATGATGGCAAACACCAGCACCTGGAGCATATCGCCGTTGACGAAAGAAGCCACAGGGTTGGAGGGGATCAGATTTTTCACAGTGTCCAGCAGAGAGGTAAACTGGGTGGCTTCCACCTCAGCCTCCATCATCTCGATCTGAACACCCTTGCCCATACCCAGAGCCTTGGGCAGGAATATTCCCAAGAGAGAGGCAAACAGGGTGGTGCTGATGAAGTACAGCAGGCTCTGGCCGCCCACCTTACCGGTGGAGGATACGGAGCCCATGCCGATGATGCCAACCACCAGGGAGGCAAACACCAGAGGATAGATCATCATACGCAGCGCGTTCATGTAGATGCCGGAGACCAGGTCCACCACAGGCAGAGCGCCGTCAGGCATTACAAGTCCAAAGACGATGCCCGCCACCAGGCCGACGAAAATGGCCAGTGTCAAGCCTTTGGACGATATCTTTTTCTTTTCTTTTTTCATAAAACTTTCCTCCTAACAAATAAAAAACCCGTCTTCCAAACAGAAGACGAGCAATTTCCCGTGGTACCACTTCTTTTCGTTTCCAAAAGGAAACCTCAAGCCTGCTGTAACGGGCAGTCCCGTCGGGGCTCAGCCAACGCCTCGCCGCCGCAGCTCAGGAGCCATATTCCCCCACCCACGGCGATCCCCTCGCAGCAAACGGGGACTCTCTGCACGCCGAAAAATAAGGTACTCTTTCCTTCATAGCCGATTTTTGTTTAATTATGGGGATATTATACGCCCATGGCGGACAATTGTCAATGAGAAACTTTCATAATTCAATATTTTGTCCATGACAGATGGATGGGGGAAGCTCAGTTCCTATTTGTAGGGTGGCCAGACCCTGGCCACCACCCACCGCCGAAGGTGGCAAAACCTCCCTAGAGAAGGTGGTACGGCGTCATCCGTGACGGAAGATGGACTGCCGCAGATCATTTTCGCCGAAAACCATCTGCTATCCCTCTGCGTCCCGCCAATATGCGGTCAATCCTTTCTATTTTCCGTCCGTTCGCTGATGATATAGCGGGGCCGTTCCTTGGTCTCCATATAGATTTTGCCGATATACTCGCCGATGATGCCCAGAGAAATGAGCTGGACACCGCTGACAAAGCAGATGATACAGGTCATACTGGCCCAGCCGCTGACCGTAAGGCCCAGAAGGGCGGAAACCAATGCCCAGATCACGCCAATGAAGCTAATCACTGCCACCACGCAGCCAAAACCGGTAATAAGCCGCAGGGGCTGAACGGAAAGGCTGGTGATACCATTGAGGGCCAGGGAGATCATCTTTCTGAGGGGGTATTTGCTCTCACCCGCCAACCGCTCATGGCGTTCATACTCCACGGTAGTACTTTGGAAGCCCACCAGGGGCACCATACCCCGCAGAAACAGGTTTACTTCCTTGAACTGTGCAAATTCCTTCAGCACCTTGCTGCTGATCAGCCGATAATCCGCATGGTTATAGACCACCTCGGCTCCCATGACCTTCATCAGCTTATAGAAGGTCTGAGCCGTGAACCGTTTGAAGAAGGTGTCGGTCTGACGGGAGGAGCGAACGCCGTAGACCACCTCGTTGCCCTTTAAATATTCCTCCACCATCTGATCCATGGCATCCAGGTCGTCCTGTCCGTCGCAGTCAATGGAGATGGTAATATCGCATTTTTCCATGGATTCCATCAAGCCTGCCAGCACCGCGTTCTGATGGCCCCGGTTCCGGCTCTGGGAAATACCCATGAAACGGGGATCCTGCCGGGCAAGGCTCTTGATGATAGACCAGGTCTGATCCTTGGAGCCGTCGTTGACAAACAGAATACGGCTGTCTTCGGATATTTTGCCCGTTTCCACCAGATGATTTCGCTTTTCGAGAAACTGGGGCGCTGTAATGGGCAACACCGCCTCCTCGTTGTAGCAGGGGATAACGATATATAAAGTAGGTAGATTCATAGAGAGTCCCTTTCTTAGGAAGCACAAAAATCTTCCCCTGGGGGAAGGTTTTAGACCGGTGCAGCCACTAAAATTTTCTATAATTGAGTATACCACCGCAAATATACTTTGTAAACGATATAAACAAAAATCCCACCCCACAGTGACCATTCTGTAAGGGCAGGTTTTTAGGAATTTTGGATATTGAACTGCTTCCGCTGTCAGCTCTTCGCAATGACATATGTGAGATGTATCAAATGCCCGCAAATATGAACTTGCGGGCATTTACATACAACTGATTATTCGTCGGCCTCGCGGGTCTCGCTGAGAACCAGACCAGGGTTCTTTTTCAGATTGAAGTCAATGGCCCAATAGCTGGAAAATACCAGCAGCTTACGGCCGGTGTAGTCCTCCAACAGCTCCGCATCGGAGGAAAGGTTCAGATCCTTGGGATCACAGGGGCATTCCTCAATGAACCGCAGATACTGATAGGGCAGATTGTACATTCTCAGGTCTACACCGTATTCGTTCTTCATGCGGTATTGGAACACGTCGAACTGCAGGGTACCAACGACGCCCACGATGACCTCCTCCATACCGGTGTTGGGGGTCTTAAAAATCTGAATGGCGCCCTCCTGGGCGATCTGCTCGGTGCCCTTGATAAACTGCTTCCGCTTCATGGTATCCTTGGGGGAAACCCGGGTGAAATGCTCCGGGGCAAAGGTGGGGATGCCCTGGAACTTAAACTTCTTGCCGGGGGCGCAGATGGTGTCGCCGATGGCGTAGATGCCGGGATCAAAGACACCGATGATATCGCCGGCATAGGCCTCCTCCACGATCTCACGGCTTTCTGCCATGAGCTGCTGAGGCTGGGAAAGCCGCTGCTTCTTGTTGCCCTGAACGTGGTAGACTTCCATGTCACGGGTGAACTTGCCGGATGTGATTCGCATAAAGGCAATACGGTCACGGTGGGCCTTGTTCATGTTAGCCTGAATTTTAAACACAAAGGCGGAGAAATCCGGGGAGAAGGGGTCGATCTCCACATCGCCGGCCTTTCTTGCCAGAGGGGGAGTGGTCATATGCAGGAACTCGTTGAGGAAGGGCTCCACACCGAAGGTGGTGAGGGCGGAGCCGAAGAACACGGGGCTCTGCTGGCCTGCCTGGACCCGCTCCAGGTCGAATTCCGCACCGGCACCCAGCAGTTCCACTTCCTCCTGAAGCTGGAGCCACTTCTTTTCACCGATCAGCTCGCCCACATAGGGATCGTCCAGGTCCACCTCTTCAGAGCCGGACTTACTCTTAAAAGAGGTATCAGAGAAGAACAAAATCCGGCTGGAGGGACGGTCATAGACGCCCTGGAACTCCTTGCCGGAGCCAATGGGCCAGTTGATGGGGCAGGTCTCGATGCCAAGTTCCTGCTCGATCTCTTCGCAAAGCTCGAAGGGATCCCGTGCGTCACGGTCCATCTTGTTGATAAAGGTGAAAATGGGGATGTGTCGCAGGGTACAGACCTTAAAGAGCTTTCTGGTCTGGGGCTCAACGCCCTTTGCTGCATCGATGACCATGACGGCGGAATCGGC
>CAZEPQ010000098.1:0-7573 GCA_964514175.1 uncultured Oscillospiraceae bacterium | reverse complement strand
GGGCGAAAACGTTGTCATCATCGGCGGCTGCGAGGTCGGCGTTGAGATCTGCATTTATCTTGGCAAAAAGGGGCATAAGGCCACAGTTCTTGAAATGCGTGAGCGTCTGGCAATGGATTCCACTGCCATCCACTACTACTCCATGCTCCAGGAAGCCTGGGAGAACGAGCCCAACTTCCACAGCATCATCGGCGCAAAGGTTTCCGCAATCAAGGACGGTGCCGTGGAATATATCGACGCTGAGGGCAACACCCAATCCATCCCCGCTGATTCCGTGGTCATGTCCGCAGGCATGAAGCCTCTGAAGGACGAAGCTCTGGCCTTCTACGGCTGTGCCAAGGAATTCTATATGATCGGCGACTGCAAAAAGGCAGCCACCATCCAGCAGGGTATGCGTGCCGCATATTCCACCGCAATGCGTATCTGATTCACTTATAAAGCTCCCGCTGCTTTTTGAGGCAGCGGGAGCTTTCGTCATTTTTTAATCTTTGAAATAATATTTCCGTAGAAGTTTTCGATCCAGCGTAAAAATCTGTCCATGATCTTACTTATATATTTATTTCCGAACACTGCCATGGCACCGACAGTCCACAGGGTATACCAGAACAGGCAGAACCAGAGATTACCCATCATGGGATTCAGAGCGTTCATGGTATTTCTCAGTTTGGGCAGGGAATGCAGAAGATAGATCGACATGGTGTTTTTGCCCAGCCCGGTGATCCGAAGGCCCTTATCCGGCACCAGATTGAGTACGCAGATACCCAGCACAAAGGCGGTCACATACCGAAGCAGCAGCTTGCACACTCCGATTAGCCCCTGCTTATCCAGAGTATAGCTCCTTGCAAGGAAGCATAGACGATAGGTGGAGCACTGAACTTTCTGCAAAATCAGCACAGACAGGATCAGCATTCCCACCAACACCGCTCCGCAGAGCCAGCGGGGCAGTTTTTTTACCTGCATGACCTGTTCCTCATTCATTCCAAGCCCCAGAAGGAAAAAGGGCCAGAACAAAATGGCACGGGACACCAGATTGTTGTCCATAATGGGCGTAAACAGGGCACAGAGAACCGCAAACACAAGGGCAACGACCCAATTGTACTTTATTTTCAAAGCATATTTCGTAGTAAGCCGCCAGACAAACAGGGCGAAGAGATACCACATGTGGTTATAGGGCTCCAGTATCAGGCTTGTAATAGGCACACCCAGCAGGAAATAATTCATCAGGACACAGATAATGTTAAACACCACATAGGGGATCAGGTATTGAGGAACCGCCCTTTTCAGACATTTGTCCACATTTTTTGAGAAAAAGCCGGACACAAAGGCAAACAGGGGCATATGGAACATATATACAAAGCCATAAATGGCATTGGGCAGAAGCCAGCGCCCCTGGGAAAGGTCGCCATAGACAAAACCATATCCGAAATAATGCCCCAGCACCACCAAAAAAATCAGCAGCACCTTAACATTGTCCCAATAGCTGGAACGAGCCTGAATTCCCTTCACGATCTCTTCCCTTTCAACAATTACTCCAAAATTTCCTTTTCCATCATCTTATAGTAGCTCCAGCAGCGCCACTTGGACACCAAAGACTGCTGATCTTCGTCAAGTTCATACAGCAGATTTCCCGCTCCGTCGAAATAACACTCATTATTCCATACAACAGGCAGCTCACGACGAAGCTGATTTAGAAACGCAAACCAGGGTGTTGCCTCTCCCCTGCCGCAAAGCTCCAAAGCCGCAGCACCCAGATAGCAGGCGGACAGATAACCATTCTCCGGCAAATCCAGCGCCGCTATCGCATTCTCCCAATCCAATGTTTGGGCGGCAGCGTCATTAGCCCAGATCACATAAGGGGTAGCGTAATACTGGAAGTCATAGTTCATATTCGCAATGAGGCCCAATTCCTTATAATAGGTCAAGCCATTGCCCAGGTTGGGATAGTGATCTCCCCAGAATACCAGTACCACCGGTTCCTCTGTGGCTTCAAAATACTCAACCAATTTTTCCAGCATGGCATCGGAATCTCGCAAGCCCTCAAAATAAACGCTGAGAACCTCATCGGCTCCATCTGACAGGGCCGTATTGGTCTTTACCGCAGGATAAACATAGTCCTCGCCATATTTATCGGCGGTATATGCCATATGATTCTGCACCGTGGTGGTGTAATTATAGAGCATATTCCCCGCCGCCACCGTTTCCTCAAAGGATTCAATAAGCTGATCCGCCACATAATCATCCGTGACCCAAGTGCCCTTCATTTCCTTGTCTTCCATCTCTTCGTAGAAGAGGGCAGATTGAGCACCCAATCTTTCCAGCACATTCTGTCGGTTGTAGAACCAGGTATAACCGGGGTGAATATATTCGGTGGTGTAGCCGGCAGCATTGTACACCCGAAACAGACTGTCCAGATTCCGGTTCACCACATCAAAGGCTGTGGAGGTGGCAACGGAGATGGAATCCGTCTGCATGCCGGTCATAACATCAAATTCTGTGTTGGAGGTACCACCGCCAAAGGTAGGCACCACCACCCGACCGGTAAGGCAATGCTCCTTCTGCTGGAGATTGTGATAAAACCTGAGGGGATCATCCGCTCCGGAATAATCAAACAGACCGTATTCCGGCAGATCCGTAAAGGCCTCGATCATTACCATGATCAAATGGACCTGGGCTCCGTCTGTATCCTCTTCTCCGCTGTCCCAGCTCTGAGCTTCCCCACTGTCATAGTCCTCCGGGCAGTCCACAGGATTGGCGGTAAAATTATGAAAGAAGCTGTAGGGCATACCGTATTCGTTATAGGTTCTGGCAATGTAGTAACTGTTGGTGCAGCGGAAGGAATAATATATATCATCCGAGGCAAACAGGGTCAGGGTCAAACTTACCAGTACCACCATGGAAACCACCGCAGCAAAAAGCCGCAAAAGCCACTTTCCCTTTCGGGAGCAATTCTTTTTCTCCCAAATTCCAATCAGAATGAAGGCCGCTGTGGTCAGCAGCACCAGAATCAG
Organism: uncultured Oscillospiraceae bacterium; assembly: GCA_964514175.1. Lineage (GTDB taxonomy): Bacteria > Bacillota > Clostridia > Oscillospirales > Oscillospiraceae > HGM13006. Next base: position 4,565 of record CAZEPQ010000098.1, on the reverse strand, counting down.
CAGAAACACAGGAAAATCAATATCGTAACTGTTCAGTGCCTCCCCAACCTCCCGCAGCATCAGGAAGTCCCGGGGCATCAGGGGCTCGTCCCGGGTGTTGACCTTAATTCTACTGGCAATAGACATGCCGCAAATCAGCAAATTGGTCACGGCGCCGCCAAACCACACGCTGTGGAACAAAGCGCTGAAAAACAGCAACAGCAAAAATACAGGCAGAATATTCAAAAGGAACAGCACCGGCTGTGTCAGAAAGCGATAGCCCATACTCAGGAAGGAATTGGGCTGGATCAGCACAGCCAGCACAGTAATGCAGACTGACAATACAAAGGGAGATAAAATATGTAAAACACGAAGCTGTTTTTCAGAGAGTTTTTTCATAAAAAATGCACCCAAGTTCGATAAAATCCGTTGGGAAATAACACTTCCCAAATCTTGCACAGGTTATTGTATCGCAACCATCCCCAATATGTCAAGAACAGGCGTCGTATCCTGCGATACGACGCCTGTAAAATATCAAATCAGATCATAAGGCTGCAAACAAGATCGGTGTATGCACTGGGATCCTCGATGGGCAGGTCAGCAATCAGCAGAGCCTGTGCGTACAGGAGCTGTGCATACTTTTCTGCTTTCTCCTTGTCGTTTTCATAGGCATTTTTCAGTGCTGCAAAGGCAGGGTGATCCACATTCAGCTCCATGATACGGCCGGACTTGAGAGAATCGTTGGGGGATATACGACTGAGATACTTCTCCATCTCAAAGCTGAGGCCACTATCGGGCACCATGCAGACGGGATGGCTCCTCAGCTTATTGGAAATACGGACTTCCTTCAGCTTTTCGCCCAGGGTCTCCTTAACGAAATCCAGGAGCTCCTTGTTTTCCTCAGTTTCCTTCTCCTTCTCGGCCTTCTCATCCTCGGTCTCAAGGCCCAGATCATCGGCGGAAACAGACTTAAACTCCTTCTCGTTGTAGTTCATCAGAGCGTTCACCAGGAATTCGTCCACATCATCAGTCAGCAGCAGAATGTCGTACCCCTTATCCCGAACCAGCTCGGTCTGGGGAAGCTGGGAAAGCTTCAGGCGGCTCTCACCGGCAGCGAAGTAGATATACTTCTGATCCTCAGGCATTTTCTCAACGTACTCGCTGAGAGTGACATACTTTTCTTCCTTCTCGCTCCAGAACAGCAGCAGATCCTTTACCACGTCCTTATGAGCGCCGTAATCGGACACAACACCATACTTGAGCTGTACACCGAATACCTCGAAGAACTTCTCGTACTTCTCGCGATCGTTGGTAAGGAGCTTGTTCAGCTCGGACTTGATTTTCTTCTCCAGGTTGTTAGCGATGCGCTTGAGCTGACGATCATGCTGGAGCATTTCACGGGAGATGTTCAGGCTCAAATCCTGGGAATCCACAATGCCCTTGACGAAGCAGAAGTGGTCAGGCAGCAGATCTTCGCAGTTCTCCATAATCATAACGCCGTTGGAGTAGAGCTGCAGGCCCTTCTTAAATTCCTTGGTATAGAAGTTATAGGGAGCCTGAGAAGGTACATACAGCAGTGCCTTATAGGTCACAGCGCCTTCCACACTGGCATTGATGCGGGCCACAGGGGGTGCAAAGTCATCAAACTTATCGGTGTAATACTGGTCGTATTCCTCGTCGGTGACCTCGTCCTTGTTCTTCTGCCAGATGGGCACCATGGAATTCAGGGTTCTGTCCTCGGTGTATTCCTCATATTCGGTCTTCTTTTCGCCGTTTTCATCCTCCTTCTCCACGGGACGGGAGGAAGTCATCTCCATGCGGATGGGATAGCGGATATAGTCAGAATACTTCTTCACCAGATTCTGGAGAGTATACTGGCTCATGTAGCGGTCATAATCCTCATCCTCGGAGTTGTCCTTCAGCTTCAGGATGATATCGGTACCGCAGGCATCCTTCTCGCAGGCAGTGACGGTGTAGCCGTCAGCGCCCTGGGACTGCCACATCCATGCCTCCTCAGAGCCATACTTTCTGGAAATAACGGTGACATTGTCAGCCACCATGAAAGCAGAGTAGAACCCAACACCAAACTGACCGATGATGTCCACAGCCTCATTGGGGTTCTCAGCCTTCTTCATCTCCTCCTTAAACTGGAGGGAGCCAGACTTTGCGATGGTGCCCAGATTGTTCTCCAGCTCGTCCTTGCTCATGCCGATGCCGTTATCGGAAATGGTGAGAACTCTGTGATCCTTGTCAACAGACAGACGGATCTCAAAGTCCCCCCGACTCATGCCGTTGTCCTCGGTGAGACTCAGGTAGGCCAGCTTGTCGATTGCGTCGGATGCATTGGAGATGATCTCCCGGAGAAAAATTTCCTTATGGGTGTAGATGGAGTTGATCATCATGTCCAGCAGACGCTTAGATTCAGCCTTAAATTGTTTCTTTGCCATTATAAATACACATCCTTCAATGTTTTATTACAAAAGAAAAAGTATGTTTAGCACTCTCGACTTCTGAGTGCTAAACATACTATAGACCTTTTTCATATCTTTTTCAATAGGAAAATATAAATAAATTATGAATTTTGCTTCATTTCTCCATAAAGCTTCTCCACAAGCTGTGTAGCAACCCTGGGAGTTCTGCCGCCGTGCTGAATTTCCCACTTGTTTGCCTCCATTCGGATCTGATCGTCCGACAGCGGAATATTCAGCCGATGACACATATCCAGCACCATATTGGTATACTTCATTTTGTCCAGCGACAGGTACGCCAACCGCAGGCCAAATCGCTCGGAAAGGCTGGTGCGTTCCTCGATGGTCTCCTTGGCGTGGATCTCGTCGCCGGAACGCTCGGAAAAGCTCTCTTTCACCATATGACGGCGGTTGGAGGTGGCGTAAATGGCAACATTGTAAGGCCGACGGGCAAGGCCGCCTTCCAGCGCTGTTTTCAGTGCAGAGAAGCCCTTATCCTCCTTCTCAAAGGAAAGGTCGTCGATGTAAATGATAAACTTCTGAGTGTGATGGGAAAGTTCCCCGATCAGATCCGTCAGTTCATCCAGTGAATTCTTCGCCAGCTCAATGAGCCGCAGGTTGTGGAACTCAGGAATCCGAATCAGACTCTTCACCGTGGCGGACTTACCGGTACCGCTGTCGCCGTAGAGCAGCACATTGTTGGTAAGATTTCCGTTGTGGAGGGCAAGAGTATTTTGGATCACAGCCTTCCGCTGATAATCATAACCGATCATATCCTCAGGCCGCAGGGCATCCGTATCCTTCACCTGGGTCAAAGTGCCCTTTTCCCAGTGGAAGGCCTTTCCCAAGGCAAACTTGCCGCAGCCGTTTAGCTTATAGCTGGCAAAGATCTCTTCCTCCGAAAAGGTAGTGCCTTGGGGAAGCTCCGCCAGATTGGACACAATGGGGCCAAATTCCGGGTTGATCTTCACACAGGCCCCATGGATATTCCGTTTCAACCCGGAACAGGACAAAAGGCCGATGCTGGCAAGACGGCGAATGTCCATAGCAGCAGCGTCCTTCATGGCAGTCGTGGCCTTCCCGGAGGCAATGGCTCTTCCTACGAAGCTGTCATCGTATTTCAGGTGCCATGCAAAGCACTCCGACAAGCTGCTGTGCCCCTGGCTCCACACGCTGTAAATCAAATCTGTATATGCTTTTATCAGGGTATCCGGAGTCTTTGCATCACAGAGCCGCAGAATGCACTTTACTGGCTCTATCTCTAGCATATTTTTATATACGCTCAAACTCATGAGCTTTGCTTTCATCAGTTGCATACGTTCCATTCCTTTATTCGGCCTTGAAATCCGTCAAAACCACAGTATTTCAGACATAATATATCATAATTTTCTCCCTGAAACAACTTTGCGATTGCACAAATTCATGTTATAATATCGGAAAATATATATTTAAGGATGATAAAATGATTACAGTAACAAACCTTGGCGTTCAGTACGGCGGAAGCGTTCTGTTTAAGAATGCGGACCTCCAGTTCAACGCCGGCAACTGCTACGGCATCATCGGCGCCAACGGTGCCGGTAAATCCACCCTTTTAAAGATTCTTTCCGGCGCTTTGGACTCCACCGACGGTCATGTGGACGTAAAGCCCGGTGTGAGAATGTCCGTACTGAAGCAGGATCAGTTCCAGTATGACGCATTCTCCGTCATGGATACCGTCATTATGGGCAACCAGCGTCTCTACGACATTGGCAAGCAGAAGGATGCCCTGTACGAGAAGGAGGATTTCTCCGACGAGGACGGCATTCTGGCCTCTGAGCTGGAAGCGGAGTTCGCTGAGCTGGGCGGTTGGGAGGCTGAATCCGATGCCTCCCGTATGCTCCAGGGCCTTGGCATCTCCGTGGACGACCACTATAAGCTCATGAGCGAAATGGACGGCCGAGACAAGGTGAAGGTTCTTTTGGCACAGGCCCTCTTCGGCAATCCCGATATTGTCATGCTGGACGAGCCCACCAACAACCTGGACACCGCTTCCATTGAATGGCTGGAAGACTTCCTGCTGGATTTTGAAGGCATGGTCATCGTGGTCTCCCATGACCGTTATTTCCTGAACACCGTCTG
>CAZEPQ010000097.1:0-7639 GCA_964514175.1 uncultured Oscillospiraceae bacterium | reverse complement strand
AAAGCCGGCATCCAGATCCTGCTTTTTACTTGCAGAAAGAACAAATGCAGACATAGGTAGCCTCCGTTATATATAGTAATCAAATAAACGCGAGAAAGTCTAAACATTTTTATTGTACATCAATCCCTGTAAAAAAGGAAGTTCCTTTTGAAAGACAGAGTATGGCCAATGTGCAGGCAGGGGCATTCTCTTGACTGAAACAATTGACGGCGCAAGCTCCATCTGATTCTATGAATCAGGTGGTGATAGCCGCTTTAGCGTTATTCATCGCTACATTTCTGTGATTGGATGTATTGTCTGATCACTTCGATAGGTGCCCCACCAGAGCTTAAAATCAAATAGCTTCTGTTCCAAAAGTAAAACAGAACGACAAAGTTGTAAATACCATTAATGGATATTTTTCTTCTTTGGTTAGTTTTTTTCTTTTTGGTTTGTTTTAAAAATTTTAGGTGTGTGTTTTAGTGACATTTCCTCTCTTTTTTCGTTTCGGAGAGGTTCAACGCATTATTCAGACAACACAATCTCTCTGCCCTCTTTTCTTTTTTTCGGTGATGCGATATAATAAAAGCAGAATGGCAGTACGGTTCATGGAACGATCAAAGTACATTAGGCGACATCGAGTGCGGTGGCGATCAGGAGAATTGCGGAGGGAATATGAGTAAAATCTTATTGGTAAACGGCAGTCCCAACCGAGACGGAAATACAGCAGCGGCACTAAAGCTTGTTGAAGCCGCCATTGAGAAGAAAGGCATTGAAACGGAATGGTTTCAGCTTTCTGCAGGGCCGGTCCGCGGCTGCATTGGCTGTGAGCAGTGCCGGAGTGTCCATCGCTGTGTTTTTACGGATGACCAGGCGAATGAGCTGTTAGAGGAAGTCGCAGCATGCGACGGTGTGGTTATTGGTTCGCCGGTCTATTTTGCAGGCCCCAACGGTGCGCTTCTGGCGCTTTTGGATCGTGTCTTCTATGCAGGAAGCTGTCACGGCAGATTGTTCAGGGGGAAACCCGGTGCGGCAGTGGTTACTCTTTGGCGGGCAGGCTCTACGGCCTCACTGGATCGTATTCACAAGTATTTCTCCTATAGCGAAATGCCCATCGTCAGCAGCTCGTATTGGAATATGCTGCATAGCGGCGGCGACGGGTTTGGAGAAGAGACGCTGCAAACCCTGGGCGAAAATATGGCGGATCTGGTTCTCAAAACAGCCACATAGACGGTACGATTTGCCACCATTGAACCTTAATTCAGAAAGGAGTCACATATATATGAAAAACAAAAACAGTAAATTTCTTTGGATTCTGCTGGCAGTCGTCGTGATTGCGTTTTGCGGCTATTCTTTTTTGACCAGCGATTTGGAACATATTGAGGACACCAACGGCCCGGATAACTATGCACTGACCACGATCACCGACGAGAATATCATCAAGCAGGGCATGGGTGCGCTGAATGTGAATAAATCCACCGGTCCGCTGAACGATGGCATCACAATCAGCTCCAATAAGTTTACGGGTGTGTACCAGGTATTCCTGACGAACTTCCTCATGGATTCCGATTTTCTGATGCAGCTTTCCGGCTTTAACGTGAATAGCGGCAACTTCAAAATGGCGGTGGTCAACAACGGCGAGATCATTGCCACCGTGGAGCCGGGGACCTTTGCCACCTGTGAGCTTTCCGGCCTGAACGGCTCCTTTGAACTGGTCATTGCGGGTGAAAGTGCCGATTTCGAATTCACGATGGATCGCCTGTTCTGTGAACAGTATGGGATCGCCGTCGATGAGTAAAGCTTGAAAAAGAACATAAATGTAGCAAGGAGAATGACTATGACTATTGAAAAAATCGCCGAGGCCAATAAGTTGACCATCCAGTAACGGCCTGGGCGAAAGAAGGAATTTCTATGAATACAGGCAGAAAGAATATATCCCGATCCTTTCAAAACTGGCTGCTTCTTTTGGTAATTGCCGCATTTCTGTGGATTTTTCAGATAAATCTGGCGTAGGAGAACACCATTCGTTTGCTGGAACTGAACATTTCCGATGTTCAGGAGGACATACAGGACGCATCCGATGAAAACCTATTGAACCTGACAGCGCAGATTGCCGGAGATCTGAGTGAGGCAACGGAAATTACTTCTGAGTATCTTACCAAATTGAGCAGTAAATATGATGTGACAGAAATCAACTGTAAGCTGTCAGAACTATTTATATACACAACAAACTAGCAGGAAGCTCACGGATTTAGCTGTGGGCTTCCTGCTAGTTTGTTGTGATATGGCCGGAGGGCCGTCGTGAACTTTATTGGTTGTCGGCTTAAATTAGATAAAAGTTAATACAATGTCTGTATTATCGCTCAATGCCAAAAACAGTTGTCGATTTAAAAAGGCAGTGGGCTTTCCGAGCCTCATTCTACAAGAAGCAAACGGTGCCAACCATACCTCGGCCAGGTATTACTTCTGTGTAATATCAGGTGGCTAAAAAGCATTTCCGCAAAGATTTTCTGTAAGATATAATGAGAATGCAATCAATTGCGTGGAATACTTCTAAGATCGAAAGGGAGGTTCGTATGAAATTAAATCTTGATGCCGAAAAACTCGTGACGATTTGGGAGGATCGCCGTGCGGTGCAGAATGTCATGGGAATTTTCTCATGCCATTATCTCCTGAAAAGAGAAAGGGACATCGTTTCGGAACTGTTTTCTGCCCGTGAGGACATCAGTCTGGCTGTAAATGAAGGCTATTATACCGGACGCAGTGCAGTGGTGGGCTACTATGAGGCCCTCCATCAGAAGAATCTACTGACAACCAGTCTTATTACAGAAAAATACCCGGAGAAATTTACAGACAAGACCCCGGAAGAGGCCTACGGATGTGGCCTAATAAACTATAAACCGCTGGATACACCGGTAGTTGAGATTGCAGGTGATGGACGGACTGCACGGGGCATTTGGACCTGCCGCAATAGCTATTCCGATCTACGGGCGTCTGGTCCCGTTGCATTCTATGAATGGGGATGGGTAGCTGCCGATTTTGTGAAAGAAGAGGCTGGTTGGAAAATCTGGCACCTGCAGATTCTGAATGACGTCCATGTCCAGGCGGGACTCCAGTACAATGAAGCGGAGAAACCCTATGCTCCAGTTCCCGGCTTCGAAGCGATTTCGGACTTTAAGATGCCGGAACCTAATGTAAAGATGCCCGTCAGAGAACTTTACAGTACATCCAGACCCCGTACTCTTGCACCGGAGGTGCCGGAACCCTATGAAACATTCGATCCTGCGAACAGCTATGGATGGCAGTAAGGAGGGAAGAATATGCGTTATAAAGTAGAGTATACAGAGATGCAGCAGGCTGTCCGCCTTATGGATATGGAGGAAGTCAAGGACCTGCTGGCCCGGCGTGCATACCTTATTAGTGGAAACCTTCGGGATGAGGAATTGACTCGTCTTTGGGTTCAGAAGCCTGAAAATATGGCCACTGCCTCCTATGGTGAGAACTGGGGCTATATTGTAGGAATGGATTCCCTGCGTAAGAACTACGCTGGCAAGCAGCTTGCGTTGGAATTGCAGCGGCTACAGGCCTATCACGACGCAGATCCCTCCATTGAGATGAAGGAAGAGAATCTGGGACTTGGTTACAGTGCAGTGCACACTGTTAATACTGGACATGTGGTTATTGCCTACGACGGAGCTACCGCCCGGGGACTGTTTTATGATGTGTATCAGCGCACTGTGGGAAAGCCTGATGGCACCTGTGAGACCATTGTAGTCTGTGGACCGCTGGCTTGTGACTTTATTAAAGAAGATGGGCAATGGAAGATTTGGCATCTGTTCCAGGGCGCTGATCATGTGTTCACCGTAGGTGAGGACTATGCCTCTGTTCCTATTCCCAGACCCGATGAGACAAATCCCGCATATCTGGAGTTTGGCACACCGGATATTCCCATGAAGACCTACGACCCCGATTACGGCTGGGCAGACAATTATCCGCCCATGCCTGATCCCTACGAAACCTTCGATGTAAAAGAAAGCTATGGACCGGAAGGCCATCCGGATTATGTGAAGGAGGTCAGCTATAAATGAGTCAGACAGTCAGTCAGCGCCTGCACCGAGCTCTTGGTGCACAGGAGATTGAAAATATAAAGACCCGCCATGCCTATCTCCATGCAAAATCCCATTCCTTCGAAGAGTGGGATCGGCTGTGGGTTTATTCCGATGACGTTACGTGGGCCCATTCCTTTGGAAGAATGGTAGGTTGGGATGAGATGTATTACGGTTCGGTGGAAAAGTACGACCGGGATATGCTAGATTTGTATAATACCATGGTGAAGCTCAACCCCCATATTATTGGAAAAGATTTTCTTGCTTGCTGCTTGGGTGGTCTTCATTCCCTTGCTTCCGGTGTCATTGAAGTGGCTGAAGACGGCATGTCAGCGCGATCCTTCTTCCTGACTCCTGGGACCCTCTGTGCTTGTAATATGCCCTCTTGCGTTCGGGACGGAGCTATGTGCTGGGAACGTTATGGTTCCGATTTCGTTTACAAGGATGGGAAGTGGTGGTATCTCCACGAGCATGTTTGTCCTGATATCAACTTTACCTATGATACCGGAAACTGGGCGCATGATAAGTTCGTCAGTGCAGGCGGCGGTCCTGGTGGAGCAGGTGGTCCCGGTGGAGCGGGAGGTCCTGGTGGAGCGGGAGGTCCTGGTGGAGCGGGTGGTCCCGGTGGAGCAGGAGGTCCCGGCCCTGCGGGTGAAAATAGGGGAGGTAAGGTCAGCGATCCTCGTAACGATGGTCGCTATCCCCACTGTACCGATCCTGGTCCTCTCCACGAAACCATCGATAATCAGAAGGGTATCACCCTTTGTGTGCAGGACAGTATTCTGTGGCCTGTGCCCTATAAGACGCTGGACGATGAGAACTCCTATGCACCTGGGCACAACGATCCCGATAAGACGGTTACAAGTACGTTCTACCGCAAACCCAAATTCCGCTAAAGGAATGAATATTGACGAGGTCATCGCAATTAAGCAGGCCGCGCGGGAGGTCTAGAACGCAAGATATCTGCCCTGCACAGAAAGTGGTTCAAACTGAAAAATCCGGCACACTGCATCTCACCTGCAGTGTGCCGGTCTTTTCTATAATTGTCCCAATTCTGCCCGCTTGCGTCTGTAATAGCCCTTCAGCATGCTTAAAAAGTGACGTTCTGCATCACTCATCTGCTTGTCCTTGGGATAAGCCACATAAACGGTTCGTTGGAAGACGTTGGGGATAATTCTGGCTGGGTGGATTAGTTCACGGGTGTCGCTTTCTGGCCGTTTCTCGAATACGACACTGGCAGGAATGAACATCATACTGTTCATCAATCCCTTAAACCGTCCTGCAGCCTGATGATTATTACTAGAGAGCTGCAGGTTCAGCTTGATGTTATTCTCAAGGCAGATTCGCTGGATCTCTTTCCAACTGACAGAAACCTCATTGCAGATACAGGACATTCCATCCAGCTCGGACAAAAGAACGGATTCCCGTTTGTACAGGGGATTCCCTTCGGCGGCAGAAAGCAGGACCTCCTCAGTTAAAAGATGTTCACAAGTAATGCCCGGATGTTCTTCTGGCTTCGGGATAATGGCAAAGTCAGCTTTCCCTGCTAGTAATTCCCGAAAAGCTTGGTCCGGTGGGAGAATTTCCAGATTTGTTTGAACATCGGGGAAATCGTAATGAAAGGCTTCCACCAATTTCAGGTCCAAATCTTCATAGCTGTATACTACCGACAACCTAGGGCTGTCCAGATTGGCAGTTATCCGGGCCATTTCAAGGCCGCGCTCCAAATGAATAAAGACCTCATCCAATTCCTGAAGGAAGATTGCACCAGCCTTTGTAGGGGTTACACCGTCTTGGCTGCGTTCCAGTAATCGCACGCCCACCTCTTCTTCCAGCCGTTTGATGCAGCGGCTCATGGCCGGTTGCGTAATATATAGGTCTTCTGCTGCCTTGGAAATACTTTTCTTTTTGGCGGCTCGGCGAAAGTATTGCAGTTGTTTTAGTTCCATTGGCTTACTCCTTCCAAGAGGGTGGTTCTTTTTGCGACGAAGGAAGAACTTGGACTGAGGTCCTTGGCTTGATTATAGCATATTTTAGACGGGGTGGATATGGCGTTTTAAAAAACGCTGAATTCCTCGTCCCCGAAATGGGCTGACTCACTTTTCCTAGTGAGCCAGCCCTAAATCATAACTGCGGGGTTACTGGCGGCAATAATCCAACCCTAGAAAGAGACTGTATTTTTGCGGTATCTAAAACTGTTATCCGAGATACTCCAGCATTTTCTGGCCTGCCAGATAGCCGCTGGCAAATGCCCAGGAGAAGTCATTGATGCACTCAATTTTTTCTCCGCCTTGGTTAATGTAGCGGTTGCCAATGGTATCGCCGGCGCAGTATAGACCCTCTACAGCCTTGCCGTGACTAACTACGTTGACATTCTCATCTGCGTTCAGACCGCCGAAGACTCCGTCGGTAGCCATGTGGCTCCGGATGGCAAAGAAGGGGGCCTGTCGGATGGGCTTTAAGTAGTTGGGCAGTTTGTAGAAATCGTCATCATGCCCCTTTTCGCACAGCGCATTGTAACGTTCCACAGAGGCAACAAAGGTATCCACAGGGATGCCCATCTTGGTTGCCAGTTCCTTCAGCGTGTCTGCAACAAAGACATGTCCGCCCTGATACTTTTCCGCATCGCGGAGCTGTGTCTCTTTGTCTACAGGTGTGCCGCCGGGACCACCGGGGCCACCGGGGCCGCCGGGACCGCCAGGGCCGCCAGGGCCGCCGGGAGGGCCGAAGGAAACAGCTCTTGCGAATTTTCCGTCGGGACCGGGGATGCCTTCGCCAATATTCCGGCCGGTACGGTTTACCACGGGCATATAGGGAGGCTCGGCTGGGCTATTCAGTAAAGTTTTATCCAGAATTGTAAAGGATGCACAGCCGGGCTGGCGAATCTGAGCCCAGATGGAGGATTCGCTGTTGACGGATTCATTGATCCAACGCTTGCCATACTTGTTTACCTTCAGAGCATCGCCCTTGTCTACCAACTGCATCATGGGGCCGTTTACTCCTTTGGCGATCATGCCGCCCAAATAGGCTGCCGCTACGCTTTCGTAGTTCACAGAGATGCCTGCGTCTTCTGCCATAGTGATGTGGTCGCCGGTGTTGCCGGGCATGCGGTGACTATTGGCATAGCCGTCGGCGTAGTAATAGACAGGCAGCGTCTTTTTCAAGACCTCGCCATAAGAGATGTTGCCTGTGGCCAGCAGACAGGCCTTGCAGGAAATGCGAACCTGGCCGCCGTCATCTTCGGCGATTACGCCTGTAACCTTGTCGCCGTCCATTACGAGTTTCCGGGCAGAACATTCCGTGATGATCTCGACACCCATGTCATGGCAGCGCTGTTCTGCGTTCTGCGTCACAAACCAACCGGCATCCCGACCATTTTTCTTGTTGACGGACTTTTGACCAAAGGGGCTGACAACCACGTCCCAGTCGGACATATCTGCCCAGGAACACATCCAATCAAAGCACTCCGGCAGGGCGTGGAATGCATTCGCAATGAGATGGGGCTCCACCTCCCAGCGGCAGGTGTTCAAGGCGGAGCGGATATAGTCGTCCAT
>CAZEPQ010000096.1:5257-7785 GCA_964514175.1 uncultured Oscillospiraceae bacterium | reverse complement strand
AAGCCGGTGCAAAGGTCATCGGCATCGAGGAGAAAAAGGAAAAGACCTTCTCCGTCTGGGGCGCTGATTACGGTCACATCAACTCCAAATTCCTGGAGAGCCGGGGCATTCCCAAGGCAGACCCCATCGAATATTACAACGAAATGATGCGCCGCTCCGGCGGCAGAGCCAATCCGGGGCTGGTCATGCGGTTCTGCCAGAACGCAGGCACCGCCTTTGACTGGTACACCGACATGGTGGAGGATTTCTCCTCCGTGTCCATCGCCTTCTGGCCCGGAGGCAAGAAATTTGACGGCGAAATGGCAGGCTATCACTTCTGGCCCGGCACCGCAAAGTTCCCCCAGCCCGGCGGCTTTGGTCCTCCTCCCGGAGGCGGCCCTGATGGTCCCGGCGGACCCGGTGGACCTGATGGTCCTGGTGGTCCCGGCGGATCTCCCGATGAAAAGCCGGACATTCCCGGCGGCATCCCCGTGGATGGGGAAAACAACATGGGTGACCGCTTCCTGACGGTGGAATCTCAAAAAGAGGATATTACCGAGCAGGTAAAGAAAAAGCCCTCCCTGCTGGGCCTTGCCAAGGCAAACCAGAAGAAGGCCATGGAACTGGGAAGCGAGATGTTCTTCGGCATGTCCGCCGTGGATATTCTCAAAGAGGACGGTCGTGTCACCGGCGTCATTGCCCAAGCCAAGGAGGACGGCTCCTACCACAAATTCCTGGCAAAGAAGGCCGTGATCCTGGCAGCAGGCGGCTTTGGCGGCAACAAGGAAATGCTGCAGGATCTGCTGCCCGACTTTAACGGTCTGTTCTCCGGGGATGAGACCTTCCCCAAGGGTATGGGCCGCAGCGGCATGTCCCTGAAGCTGGGCGTCTGGGCAGGCGGACGGCTGGAGGCCGGCCCCATTGCCACCATGGGCGGCAACTTCAACACCCCCAGAGGCTTCAACTGCGTCCACGGTCTGCTGTGGCTGGACCCCAAGGGCAAGCGTTTCTGCAACGAGTGCTTCGGCGATCCCGTTATCACCGGCTTCCAGGGCAACCAGATGAAACATGGCACCTACTATAACATCTTTGACAGCGACGTGCTGGAGGATATGCAGTGGGCAGTTCCCGCCCACGAGGGCTTTGACAACTCCGATGAGCATTACATCCGCAATGTGGTGGTAGCCGTGGAAAAGGCTAAGGAAGCCGGAAAGGGCGGCACCATTTCCCGTGCCCCCAACGGTCCCGTCCGCATCGTCTGCGGCAACAATATGGAAGAGTTGCTGGACAACGCCGAGCTTACGGGACAGCTTCGTGAGAACGTAAAGGCCAGCATTCTCCGTTACAACGAGATCTGTGAAAAGGGCCGGGACGATGATTTCGGCAAGGACGCAAAGCTCCTGCGCCCCCTCGACAAATGGCCCCTTTTCATTCAGTTTAACGACTTTAACTACCTGGGCCGCATCATGTGTACCTGCGGCGGTCTCCTGACCGACGAGCGGCAGAATGTGCTGGACGATGGCTTTGATCCCATCCCCGGCCTCTATGCCACCGGCAACTGCTGCGGACGGCGCTATGGCCCCCAGTATTCCACCCCCACCGCAGGCCTCAGCATCGGCATGTGCGTGACCCTGGGCCGTGAAGCCGGCAAGGAAGCCGTCATCGGCCCCTGATTTCCTCTGAAAGGATGATACCATGGTAACCAAAGAAATGATCGACAAGCTGGAACAGGATGCCATTTCCTACTTCCACGATTCCTCAAAGGTCAGCTTTGAGATCACAAACCGCCAGGAGGAACTGGACGGCATTCTGAAGGCCTACCAGGGCCTCAACGACGCTTCCGCCCATGTATTGCGGCAGTATTTCCTCAAGGGAGGTGCAGAAGCATGACCAATGAAAGACAGCTTGTTTTCATCCATAAGCTTCTCCACGAAGACATCAAGCATCGTCAGGATGAACTGAAGAACATGCAAAAGGAGCAGGTCAAGGCCATGGGCCAGCTTCTGGATTCTGTATCCATCGAAGAGAAATTTGCCGCATTCTGCAAAAATCCTGATCCGGAATTTTTGGCAGTCGCCCCCAACACCTGCCCCACCCCGGATGAAGTCGCTGCATTGAAGGCTATGGAAATCACAGCCCTCAGCTTCCCCTGCATCCGCATTTCTGACAACGGCAAGAGTGCCATGGGCATGTGGCTGGCAGAGACCAAAGACGGTGCCAAGGCCATTGCCGCCGAATTCCTGGCCTGGGGCGAGGAATGGAAGCTCTGGAAGCTGATCCTGTCTCCCACCTCCGAGAATCTCCCCCTGAATCCCTACGAGCGTAAGTATCCCGATCCCAAGGAAAAGCCCGCTCCGGCACCTGCCTTTGGCGGCCCCGGTGGTCCTGGTGGACCCGGTGGACCGGGCGGTCCCGGCGGTCCTGGTGGTCCCGGTGGACCGGGTGGTCCTGGTGGTCCCGGTGGTCCCGGTGGGCCTGATGGCCCCGCTCCCGGTGGCCCTGGTGGACCGGGTGGTCCTGATGGTCCTGCTCCCGGCGGCCCTGCTCCC
>CAZEPQ010000096.1:0-5157 GCA_964514175.1 uncultured Oscillospiraceae bacterium | reverse complement strand
GGTGGCCCTGCTCCCGGTGGCCCTGCTCCCGGTGGCCCTGCTCCCGGTGGCCCTGCTCCCGGTGGCCCTGGTGGTCCCGGTGGTCCTGGCGGCGGCGAGGATTCTCCTCCCTTTGATCCCGATGCCCGTGACGATGTTTTCCCCATTCAGAGCAACTATGACCGTCTGACCAAGGACATCGTCATGCTCACCACCAAGGCATTCCCGGATTATCAGCACACCTGCGACGAAGCCGAAGCCCTGATGGAACAGTGCCGCAAGGTGGTCTCCCCGGATTATGTGCTCCAGCGCATGCATCGGAGCCTGTGATCCAAAACCGTACAAAAAATTCGAGGCAGCGCCCCGGCGCTGCCTCTTTTTGGCATATTCAGCTTTCTTACAGGGTGTCGCTTCCCTCCACCACCTCAGAAATGGCGATCTCCAGATTACCGTTGCGGCAGCGGATCTCGTCAATAAATTCCTGCTGAAGGGACACATCCTTCATCTCCATCACATACTGAAGCTTATACAGGCTGCCCATATTGGTAGTCTTGGTCTTTACCAGGCGACATTTCTCGGTATATTTCTCAAACAGATCGTCAAACTCATGGGCAAACCGCAGGGACTCCGGCACGGTGATATGAAGCTCCACCTGACGCTCGTTGCCCATGGGGATCACCGCAAGGATCATCATAACAAGGCACACGATCACGGTAAAGAGCAGCGCCACCACCACATAACCGGCAGCACAGGCGAGGCCTGCGGTCATCGCCAGGAAGATCACCGCAATATCCTTGGCCTTACCGGCCACGGAACGGAACCGCACCAGAGAGAATGCGCCCATAACCGCCACGCCGGTGCCGATATTGCCGTTGACCATGACGATGACTGTGTGGATAATCATGGGCAGCAGCACCAGAGACACCACAAAGCTCTTGGAAACATGGCTCTTAAAGGATGCGGCAAAGGCGGCGATCAGACCGCAGAGCCCTGCCACCCCCAGGCCAATGAGATATCCGGCGGCAGTAAGCTCGGTTCCGGAAATAGAATTAAAAATTGAGGACATGTTCTTTTTCTCCTTTTTGCGTCAAATGTTGTTTCAGGGTCTCCAGATAGGCCGTGCCGTATTTGGAGAAGGAAGAGGGCCGGATCTCGCACTTATCCAGCGCATGGGACAGCCAGACCGGCATGGCTCCATCGGTCTTGATTTCCAGAAGCCGTGTATCATCGGGAATGATTTTTTTGCCGTCGGTTCCGTTTTCCATCATCAGCCCCGTTTCACGGTAGCGCACATTGGAATCGAAGGTCAGCCGCAGATTGGGCATATCCTTCACATAGTAGGCGTCCCGCTCATAGGCGATCATCATGGCAGGCTTGGGGTGGTGATAAAACTCCATGGCGTAGTCGATCTCAGACATGATTTGGGTATCCATGGACTTTTCCCCATGGTCTATGTAATTCTCGGCGTCCTCCAAAGTCATGGACACACGGCGCTTGTAGACAACGCCCTTATATTTCTTTTTCAGTTCCAGAAATACTTTTGTGTCCGCCTCCGGGGTGCCGTAGCTGCGGAGCCGCAGCTTTTCCTTATAGGCTTCGGCGTCAATGGAATTGCGGATCATCAGAAAGTCCGGGGTATCCAAATACATGCTGCAAATCGTGTTCTGACCATGCTCATCCGGGATCAGATACGCCCCAACCTCTTCCAGCAGTTGCTTCTGCTGCTGGACGGTCACCCGATATTTTTTCTCAATGCGCTGAAAGATACAAAGCTCTTCCGACATAACGGACCTCCTTGTGCCCATATGCACGAAATGGGCCGGATTTGAAATTGCAAAACTACGTAAAAATTCCCCGCATTTGCTGGATTCTTTCGGACCATTTTGCGGGAAAAAGAAGGTAATTTTTGAATCAAACTGATACTACACCCATTTTATGTTTTCTTTACATAGATTTTATCACAATTCTATGAACATTTCCAGCATCCATATATGTTTGTATCGGCGAAACATGACCTTATTCCGCCCAATCACTGCAATTTATATGCAAAAAGCGCCGGCCTCCCAACCGACGCTTTTTGTTATGTGTTATTCCCCATTAAACAGGGGTGCCAAAACCTCGGCATAGGCCGTATTCTGGAATATCTCATCCAGATAGGGGTTCCAGTGCCGTGCATCCCTCTCGTCACTGCCGAAGACATAGTCTTCCTGGCCGTAGTCGATCACATCGAAACCGGGAACTGCCTTGGTTGCGCCTGCGTTCCGATAAATCAGCACATCGGACAGTGCAAAGGAAACCTTGCCGTCCTCATAATCCACCCAACCAGAAATATCCGTGCCGGACATTTCCTCGGAATCACCGTTGGTAGTCTGAGACTCTGCCTGGGGCTTGGTGGTTTCTACGCCGCTGACATATTCGCCGTACATCTTGTCCACCCAAAGGGCAAGGCTCTCGCCCAGCACCTCAGAGGGCACATGACCGCCATCCCACTGCCACTCGATAACCGCATCCACACCGGATGCCAGCCACTTGATCTGCATGTTCAGGGATGTTAGCATGGAAATATCACCTTCCACGGCGCCCATAACAATGCGGGTCCAGGTGGGATCCTCAGTGCTTTCCGTACCGATGTAGTTCATGGGGTTGTAAAGATTCACAATGTTCTTGCCATACTGATCACCGGCCTGGATCTCAGCGATATCGCTGTGATATGCCGCAGCCATTTCCTCAAAGGTGGTATAGTTGCCTGAATCCGCACCGCCACCGGCAGAAGCCGTGGAGCCTGCCATGGGACCGCCGTCACGGATGCCATCGCCGAAGAGACCCAAAGGCAGGTCTCCGGGAAGATCACCCAGAAGTCCATCGGGAGGTCCGCCCATACCATCGGGACCCATGCCCATGCCGCCGGAGGTCCCCTTGGTGTAGCGCCCCTCGATGAAAGCCAGGGCCTTATCCTCAGTGGTCATTGCAGCCACTGCGTCATCGGTCATGGCCACGCCATTCTCATCGAACCAGGTCCAGCCCTCGCCATAGCTCAGGCTGTCCACATACCACTGGAGGTTCTCGGTGAACTCTGTCAGGTACAGGTCCAGATAGGTGCCGTAATAGCCGTTGGTTTCAGGATATGCATCCGGGTCATATTCGATGGTCAGGTCGATCACATCGTCCAGATCTCCATCCTTGTTCAGGTCAAAGCCCACCTGGCCTTCCTCCACGCTGTAGCCCTGGCTGTTGATGTAGTCCATGTAGCTCTCGGAGAGATACTGGGCAAGCTGGGCCTGGAAAGGGGTGTTGAACTCATAGGTGGTGTCGATATAATACTCAAAGGCCTGGGCCATGTCAGCCTCTGCCAGGGAGGTGATGGCACTGTAGCTTACGCAGCCCCAGGCACCGTCGGACAGCTCCACGGTCTCGCCGTTGACGGTAACCGCACTGGTGTAGCTGCCATCAGAGTTCTTGTAGACGCCAACCGCACCGGCCTCGATCTGATAGTCATAGAAATCAGAGTTGTTGGAGGTGGCGGCAAACATGGTAGAGTGAGCCGCACCGCCGCTACCGCCGGTGGAAACAAAATGATCCACGCTGCCGGGGAGATTGCCCAGCAGAATGTTATACTTCACATAGCGGGCGGCTGCCTTCTGGTCGCAGAGGCAGGAGGGAGCGTCGCCGGTGTAGTAGAGTACGTTGCCCTCTTCGTCCTTCACAGAGTCCTGCTTGCCCCGGTTGCCGCAAGTCATAGAGATATAGCCATCCCCGGCATAGCTGGAGGAAGCAGAGGAATTGTTCTGGCTGCCATAGCCTGCCGCACCGGTGGTGAAGATCACAGGGGCGGTGGCGGCAGTATAGACCTGCCCGTTGGTGCTGGTGATCTCTGCATCATAGTCGATGACCAGAGCTCCGATCTGTGCGCCGTCACCATCGGCAGAGGTAATGTCGGCCTCGCCGTCGCCGTTGGTGTCAACGCCCACCACATAGGCCCCGGGAACACAGACGGAAACGCCCTGCTGGTTGGGCAGCTCCGGGTCTACCACAGCGGTCACCGGGGTCAGGGTCCAGGTATCAGAGCCGGAAGCATAGGTCCAGGTCTGATTCGGGTTATTATCAAGGTTCAAGGCTTCCTCAATGGCAGTCCGTTCTGCCAGTTCCTCTTCGGTGGGCTCATAGGCGAGAACTTCCTCCACTGGTTCTTCCACAGGCTCCTCCGCCAGTGAAGCCTCTTCCTGCTGTGGGACTTCCTCCGGCACAGCCTCGGAAACATGTGCGGTGGCCTCTGCGGACTGGCTTTCAGCCATGGCAGAAGCGTCCAGGGTTTCCTCTGCACCGCAGGCAGCCAGGCCAAGAATCATAGCCAATACCAACATCATTGCCAGTAGTTTTTTCAAAGCAATTTTCTCCCTTCGGATGTATTGCTCCCATTTTATCAGATGGCTCAAAGAGCTGCAATTCTGATTTTTCATAGCTCAATTCCAAAATCGAATGTGTTATTTTCCTGTATTTTCGCACAAATTATATCCAAAAAGAAAAGGCTTCCGCTGCCTGGAGTTCCTATGCTATAATGGAAGGGAAAGGAGCTGATCTCTGTTGAATCCCGAAAAAGACATTGCAAAAGCCCTCATTGAAGGTCTGTTTTCTGAATTTTTCAACCAGCATGATCTGTCCGCAGCGGAGCGCTACCTCCACCCGGACTACATTCAGCACGACTATGACGTGGCCCCAGGCATCCGGGGCTTCCAGGAGAATTTCAAGAAGGTCTTCGAGATTTTCCCCAACTTTCATGTGAACATTCACCACATTCTGGTGGACGGAGACATGGCTGTGATGCACGGCTACGGCGTCACGGACCCCGGCAAGATCGAAGTTCTGGTTGTGGACATTTACCGCGTCAAGGACGGCCTGCTCTATGAGCATTGGGGCACCGTTCAGCCCCTGCCTCCCGAGCAATTCGGAAATCCCAATCTGATGTAAGGAATACCCGGCCCGCATCAAGCAGGCCGGGTATTTACGTCAGTGATTCAGACATCAAGCGTTCTTGCTGGGCAGCTTAATGGTAGCGCCGCCCTCTTCGTAGATCTCCTCGTCGTTCAGGGTGGTGATCCACCAGCCCAGTTCGACAAAGTATTCGCCGTCCTTCTCGTACTTGTCATAGACCAGAGACTGGATATTCATGACGTCGTACTG
>CAZEPQ010000095.1:3233-7852 GCA_964514175.1 uncultured Oscillospiraceae bacterium | reverse complement strand
TTGTCCAATCCTGTTTGACAGATGCCGATTTCGTAATTTCTTCAAATTACTGTCTATCGGCACACGGGAAACGGTCTGTACGTCTTTTTTGCAGAACTGTTGTTTGCTGGTACTGACCACATCCCCCACTTGCATGATGGATTTTTGGGCTTTAAAAAATAAAAAATTGTCAAATTTTCAATATTTCTTCCATGTTCGCATTTTTATTTGCACAAATTTGTGTTAAGATACTGATATTAAAGGGGTTTGGAAAGAAATCCCCGCAATATGAATGGAGGCACATAACTATGGCCAAAAAAGACAAAGCTCCCAAAACCGGACTGACCTTCAAACACAAGTTCGGATATGCCCTTGGCGATGCAGGCGGATGTATGACCTTTGCCATTATGGGCAGCACCTTCACCATGTACTGCACCGATGCACTGGGACTCAACACCGCACTGCTGGCGACCCTGCTGCTGATCTGGAACGTGTGGGACTTCGTTAACGACCCCCTGATGGGCGCTCTGCTGGACAAGGCCTTTGCAAAGCACCACAATAAAAAGGGCAAGTTCCGTCCCTGGCTCCTGCGAAGCACGCCCATGATCTGCGTGGCATTCATTGCGCTGTGGTCTGTCCCTGCTCTGTTTGACGGCATTGCCACCGTTGCCATGCTGTTCGTGCTGAAGATCCTGTACGAAGGCAGCTACACCATGTTCAATATCCCCATGGGCTCCCTGCTGTCTGCTATGGCAGATACTGACCAGGAACGAGCCTCTCTGTCCTCTGCCCGGGGCCTCGGCAGCGCCGTCGGCAATATGATCCCCGTAATGCTGATGCCCATGGTCATTAAGGCCTTCGGTCAGACCAATCCCACCGGCTACGCCATCGGCGCTTCCATCTGCGCCGTGATCGGTCTGGTCATGTGCCTGGGCCACTACGCCCTGACGGAGGAACGAAACATTGTGGAAAATCCCTCCGAGGAGACAGATAACATCAAAGTCACTGATATCCTCAATGTGTTCCGTGTGAACCGTCCCTTCCTGGCTCTGTGCGTCCACGGTCTGTGCATCTGCACCATGCAGTATGTGGGCAATACCCTGAACAACTATATGTATTCTGTGGTCTACGGTGATCTGGCTCTGGTCACCTACGGTTCCATTCTGTCCATGCCCCTAATGTTTGCCACCCTGTTCTTTGGCCCCATGCTGGCCAAGAAGTACGGCCTGGAAAACTTTATTCGCTGGGGTCTGCTGGCAGGCTCTGCAATGTATGTGGTACTGTTCGCCATGCATATGGTCATGGATGTGAATCCCTACATCCACATCGTTCTGAACTCACTGGCCATGGGTCTGGCAAGTATGTCCATCTACATGCAGTGGGGCCTGGTGGGCGAAGCCATCGACTATAACGAAATGGTCACCGGCAAGCGTACCGAGGGTTCCATCTACGGCACCTTTAATCTCAGCCGCCGTGTGGGTCAGACCATCGGCAATTCTTCCGCAGTTCTGATGCTGGGCATCATCGGCTATAACGCCGATCTTGCGGTGCAGTCCGCTGAAACCGTAGTGGGCATTAAGGTTCTGTGCGTTCTGGTTCCCGGCATCTTCATCCTAGGCTCCTGGGCCGCATTCAAGTTCCTGTGGAATCTGACCCCCGAGACCCGTGCCAAGCTTGCTGCCTTTAAGGCATCCAAAAAAGTCGCTGTCAATCAGGAAGCTGCTGAATAAGAGGAATTGAGAATATGGATCATATCATTACCACCCCCTGCGGCCCCATAAAGGGCTGCCCCGGCAGAGTGGAAGGGACCGTTGCCTATAAGGGAATCCGCTATGCCACTGCCCGCCGCTGGGAATATCCCACCGAGGTAACCGGCTGGGATGGCACATATAACGCCACTCAGTACGGTCACTGCTCCTATCAGCCCCGGGCCTTCTACGACGAGGAAACAAACCAGAAGAAATACTTCTACTACAATGAGTTCCGAAAGGGCGAGGTCTACTCCTATGACGAGGACTGCCTCTTTTTGAACATCTGGACCCCGGAAACCGCTGTGGAAGGAGACTCCCTTCCCGTAATCGTGTACATCCACGGCGGAGGCTTTACCGGCGGCTGCGGACATGAGAAGCATTTCGACGGCCCGGTCTGGCCCAGAGAAAATGTCATTGCCGTCACCATCAACTACCGTCTGGGGCCCATGGGCTTTCTGACTCTGCCCGAACTAAAGGAAGAGGCAGGCCTTACCGGCAACTACGGTCTCTTCGATCAGATGACCGCCATCCACTGGGTGAAGAACAACATTGCCGCTTTCGGCGGTGATCCCGAAAATATCACCATTATGGGCCAGTCTGCCGGCGCTATGAGCGTCCAGCAGCTTTGCTTGAGCCCCTTGACAAAGGGACTGTTCCAGAAAGCGGTCATGTGCAGCGGCGGTGGTGTCAACAAGCTGCTCTCTGCCGCTCCGGCTGAAAAAAGCGACGCCTTCTGGCAGGCGGTCATGGCCCACGCAGACTGCGCCGACCTCACCCAATTCCGTGCCCTTCCCCCGGAAAAGCTCTTTGAAAGCTGGCAGGCCGTTAAAGCCACCCAGAAGGGCGGTGGAGGCTGCTTCCCCTGTATCGACGGACGGCTTGTAGTAGATACTGGCGTAAATCTTCTTTCGAAGGATGACCAGCACCAGATTCCCTACATGGCCGGCTCCACCAGCCATGATGTTGCCCCGCCCATGATCTTTTCTATGAGCAAGAACTGGTGTAAGGCCCAGAAAATACCCAGCTATTGCTGGTACTTTGACCGGAATCTGCCCGGAGACGACCACGGCGCTTGGCATTCCTCCGACCTGTGGTATTGGTTCGGCACTCTGCCCAACGGCTGGCGTCCCTGGAAGGACAAGGACCGTGCCCTCAGCGATCTAATGGTGCGCTATCTCTGCAATTTCGCAAAGAAGGGCAACCCCAACGGAACCGACTGCCCCCAGTGGGACTCCTGCGGTGAGCAAAGCATGTGCGTGGGTGAACAGGACGCCCATATGGGCAAGCCCAAAACCTTCAAGATGATCTGGACCATGCTGACCAACAAGGCCGTGGGAGAATAACCAAAAAGTTCCTTCGGACTCAGGAGCCGAAAAGTGCCTGCCGCAGAATTACTTCTGCGGCAGTGCGTCAACAGGGGGGCTTATTCTTCGGTGGTTTCGTCTTCCTGCTCTTCCATGAAATCCGTACCAGCGTAGATGGTCTGTTGGAGATATTCAATGTTGTCGTCCAAATCCAGACTGATAACGCTCATGCCGCTGATGGTGGCACTGGAATAGGTGCCCTCGGCAGGAATCTGATGCTGCTCTATGCTGTAGCCCACATAGGCACCGATATTGGCCGCATAGCTCAGGATCTCGGATTTTGTCATATCCGTGGTGATCTGGGGTAGGATGACCTGGGCCAGATCCACTAAGGTAGAGGCATTGGCCACCTTACAGCCATTAATGATCTGATTGATGATATTTCTCTGGCGGGCGGTTCGCTCATAGTCACTGCCCACAAAGCGGTTCCTGGCGTGGGCCAGAGCCTGCTTGCCGTTAAGCTTCAGCCAACCGGTGGCCCAGATATAGTCCTCGCTCCACTCCACATCCAGGAGCTTATTCATGGACCAGATGTACTTATTAGCCACCTTCACTTCTTCCTCAGAAAGGTACAGCCACACACCGCCCAGGGTATCGACAACATCCATAAAAGAGTAGAAATCCACCGCCACATACCGGTCCACATGGACCTTGAAGTTCTGCTCCAGGGTCTCCATCAGCTTATCCGGGCCGCCATAGGCAAAGGAATGATTCAGTCGGGTCTTTCCGTAGCCGGGAATGGATACATAGCAGTCCCGCAGGAAGCTGGTCAGATGGATGGTCTCCGTTTTCTGGTTGATAGATACCAGCATCATAACGTCGGATCGTCCTACGCCACCCACACTGCGGTTGTCGGTGCCAATGAGCAGGATATTGTACACGTCCTCGGAGATAGGGATCTGATAGGTAGAGCTATCGGAAATGATGTCGTCGATGTGGTTATTCCACCGCAGCAATTCTTCCTCGGTGGCTTCTAGGTCATCTGCTGTGTCGGCCTCGTCCAGAGCCGCCAAATAAGAGTCCTCGTAGGTCTCCTCTTCCAGTTCCTCCGCCACGGACACCGTGGCAAAATAGTCACTGTCAGCCGCCTGATAGTTGAAGAGGTCCAGGAAATAGTTCACTGTCACAGCCACAGCCACGCCCAAAACCATCACGGTAATTCCACAGCTAATGAGCATCTTCTTCCAGAATGCCATAGCCGGTTTTCCGTCGTCGGCATCGTCCGCATCGCCATCGTTCTCAGTATTCTCGGTATTCTCAGTTTCCTTGGGTTCTTCGGATTCTTCAGTCTCTTCGCTTTCGCCGCAGGCTTCATCTCCAGATATTCCTTCGCCTATGGTTTCCCTCACATCCTGGATCAAGTCATCAATAGTATCGTAGGAAACCTCGATTTCCGGTTCTTCGGCGGTCTCTGCCTCTTCGGTAGCTTCCGTCTCTTCGGCGGTCTCTGCCTCTTCGGCAGCTTCCGTCTCTTCGGCGGTCTCTGCCTCTTCGGTAGCTTCCGTCTCTTCGGCGGTCTCTGCCT
>CAZEPQ010000095.1:0-3133 GCA_964514175.1 uncultured Oscillospiraceae bacterium | reverse complement strand
CTTCGGTAGCTTCCGTCTCTTCGAAATCTTCTGCCTCTTCGGCAGCTTCCATTTCCTCGGTCGCTTCCACCTCTTCGGTGGCTTCCGTCTCTTCGGAATCTTCCACAGCAGTTTCCTCTATACATGCATCGGCAATCTCCTGGAGCACTTCATCGCTCCGGAGCGTAGACTCATCCTGAGGCTGAATTTCTTGCTCACTATGGGTCTTATGGATGGCATCACGCAAAAAGCCGAACAGTTTCATATCATCATTCCCATTTTTATAGTTTCAGACATTTAATTATAGAATCTCTTAGTACAAAAGTCAACGGATATCGACAAAATCCTTGCTTCTCAAGGGCATTCAATATACGTTAAAAGTTCTTCCATGGTGGAGGCAATGTGAATGGCTCCGGCAGCCTCCATTTCCTCCCTGCTGCCAAAGCCCCAGGTAACGCCGACGGTAGGAATGCCAAAGGCTTTCGCCCCCAGTACATCGTAGGCCGTATCCCCGATCATAACCGCATCAGCGGAATCCACCTGCTGAAGAAGGTAGGCAATGACAGACTCCTTGGAGTCCCGCTGCCCATCCATGGTAGCGCCGCAAATAATCTCAAAATACTTCTCAAGGTCAAACTTTTGCAGTATCTCCAGCGCAGTGGTCTCCGGTTTGGAGGTAGCCACAAAAAGACGCAGGCCCTTTTGCTTCAAGGTCTCCAGCAACTCCCGAATACCATCGTAGGGAACATTTTCAAACTTGCCCACGGTGTTGTAGCGGCTGCGGAATACAGAAACCGCCTCTTCTACCCGATCCACCGGCACACCGAATTTGGGAAAGCTGTCCCGCAGGGGCGGCCCGATAAAGACCCGAAGGGCATCCCGATCCTCGGCGGGAATGCCGAAGTGGTGCAGCGCCAACTGGGCACATTTGGTGATGCCCTCGCTGGAATCTGTGAGGGTACCATCCAGATCAAAAAATACAGATTTATATTTCACAAAAATTCACCTTCATTGATTCATTATTCTCTATTCTTTCAATGGAGCGGTGTCATAACGGAAATTCTTTTAGGAAAACGCACCGCGGTAATTCCACCCCTCTATTTTACCCCTCCGGACGTAAAACCGCAAGAGATAAGGTCGGATTTTGTATAAATTCAAGTTGTACCAGACGTTTGTAAAGTCCGAAAATTTGAAACAGGCAAAAAATCCTGTTTTTCTATAAAAATTAATGAATTTTCGAATTATTCACTTGAATTTCAGAGACCATTGCATTACAATGTATGCGGAAACTGCGGGAATGAATCCCACAGAGAAAGGTTATACTATGCTGAACATTGTTTTGGTTTCCCCGGAAATCCACCAGAATACCGGCAACATTGCTCGGACCTGCGCTGCCACCGGCGCCCGTCTCCATCTCATAAAGCCCCTTGGCTTTGAGATCACCGACAAGGCCCTCCGGCGTGCGGGGCTTGATTACTGGTATCTCCTGGATGTGAGTATTTACGAAAGTCTGGAGGACTTCTTTGAAAAGGCCCAGCCGAAGAATTTCTGGCTCCTTTCCACCAAGGCCCCCCGGACCTACACGGAAGCAGAGTTTCAGGACGGAGACTATCTGTTTTTCGGCAGGGAAAGTGCCGGCCTTCCGGAACCTTTCCTGGAACAGCATCGGGATCGCTGCCTGAAAATTCCCATGGCAGAGGAGGCCAGAAGCCTGAATCTGTCAAATTCCGTAGCCATTACCGTATATGAAGCCCTGCGGCAGTTGGATTTTCCCGGTTTGCAGGACTTTGGAAAGATGAAACACCATACATTGGATAGACCATACTAAATGGAGGTTTGATCATGAACTACAAAAAGAAAACCATCCTGGACGCAGACCTGAAGGGCAAAAAGGTCCTTTGCCGCTGCGACTTCAACGTACCCACCAACGACGAGGGCGTTATCACGGACGACAGCCGTATCGTTAAGACGCTCCCCACCATCCGATACATGCTGGATGAGGGTGCAGCCGTGATCCTCTGCTCCCACAAGGGCCGCCCCAAGAACGGCTATGAAGAGAAATATTCCCTGAAGGTAGTGCAGGCCCGACTTGCCCAGCTTCTGGGCATCCCCGTGGAGCTGGCCTCTGATGTAGTCGGCCCCGAAGCCCAGGAAAAGGCTGCAAAGCTCCAGCCCGGTCAGGTTCTGCTGCTGGAGAACGTCCGCTTTGTTTCCGGCGAGACCAAGAACAACATGGAGCTGGCCGAAAAGTATGCCGCTCTGGCTGAAATTTTCGTCAACGATGCCTTCGGTTCCTGCCACCGTGCCCATTCCTCCACCGTGGGTGTAGCCTCCTTCCTTCCTGCCTACTCCGGCCTTCTGGTAAAGAAGGAGCTGGATGTCATGGGCAAGGCAATCTCCGATCCCAACCGTCCTCTGGTTCTGATCATGGGCGGCAGCAAGGTCTCCGACAAGATCTCTGTCATTGATCATATGCTTACCCTGGCAGATCACATCATCATCGGCGGCGGCATGAGCTACACCTTCACCGCAGCCCGTGGTGGCAAGATCGGCACCTCCCTCTGCGAGAAGGATTCCTTCGCCTACTGCCTGGATCTGCTGAAAAAGGCCGAAGAGAAGGGCGTAAAGATCCATCTGCCCGTGGACACTGTGGCGGCAAGCCACTTTGCCGCCGATGCCGAACCTGTCCTCTTTGACGAGGGCCAGATCCCCGACGACATGATGGGTCTGGATATCGGCCCCAAGACCCGGGAAATCTATGCGGATGTCATCAAGAACGCCGGTACCGTCATCTGGAACGGCCCCATGGGCGTATTTGAATTCCCCACCTTCGCAAAGGGCACCGAAGCCGTGGCAAAGGCCATGGCAGAAGCCGAAGCTGTCACCATTGTAGGCGGCGGCGACTCCGCAGCCGCTGTGGAGCAGATGGGCTTCTCCGACAAGATCACCCATGTTTCCACCGGCGGCGGCGCACGCCTGGAATTCTTCGCCGGCGAGGCCCTGCCCGGCGTGGTTGCACTGCTGGACACCTGATAAAAAGGAGCGAATACCATGAATCACAAGTACAGAAAAACCGTTATCGCTGCCAACTGGAAGATGAACAAGACCCCCACCGAGACCCGCACCTTCGGCACGGAATTCAAGCGCATTCTGC
>CAZEPQ010000094.1:0-7909 GCA_964514175.1 uncultured Oscillospiraceae bacterium | reverse complement strand
TACCGGGGCGAGCGGGCTCAGAGAGGCCGCTTCCGTGAGTTCTATCAGGCTGACATCGATATCATCGGCGATGGCAAGCTGGACATCGTCAACGAGGCGGAGATCCCCTCCATCATCTATAAGACCTTCTCCCGGCTGGGCCTCAAGCGGTTCCAGATCCGGGTCAACAACCGGAAGATCCTCAATGGCTTCTACGCCATGCTGGGCCTCCAGGACAAATCCGCCGAAGTCATGCGTACCGTGGACAAGCTGGACAAGATCGGCTCCGAGAAGGTAAAGACCCTCCTGGTAGAGGAAAACGGCGTTTCCGAGGAAGCCGCCGAGGAAATTCTCAAGTTTATCGCCATTTCCGGCACCAATGCCGAAGTGATGGAGGCTCTGAAGGGCTATACCGGACGGAACGAAACCTTCGACCTGGGCTATGAAGAGCTGGGCACCGTGGTAGGCTATCTGGGTGCCTTCGGCGTTCCCAAAGAAAACTTCAAGGTGGATCTGACCATCGCAAGAGGCCTGGACTACTACACCGGCACGGTCTACGAGACCGCCATGCTGGATCATCCGGAGATCGGCTCTGTCTGCTCCGGCGGCCGCTATGACAATCTGGCGGAGTATTACACCGACAAGCCTCTCCCCGGCGTGGGCATCTCCATTGGCCTGACCCGGCTGTTCTATGTGCTGGGCGAGCAGGGCTACCTGTCTGATGAACTGGTCACCGCCCCTGCCGATGCCCTGGTGATTTCCATGACCGAGGATATGGCCCCCGCAATCACCGCCGCCACCGCCCTGCGGGAATATGGCATCCGCACTCAGATTTACACCGAAAAGAAGAAGTTCAAGGCAAAAATGTCCTACTGCTCCAAGCTGGGCATCCCCTTTGCGGTGCTGCTGGGCGAGGACGAGATTGCAGAAAACAAGCTGTCCGTCAAGAACTTTGCCACCGGCCAGCAGGTTACCGTTCCCGTTTCCGAGGCTGCAATGCTGATTCAGGAAGAGCTGGAGAAGCGCAACAGCGGTGCGGTAATCAAGGACAAGGGCTGAGTAAAAATACAAAACCATAATATGATATAGGAGAATCACTATGGACAATCTTCAGAATTTCCGCCGCAGTGATTACTGCGGAAACTTCCGTATGGAGCATGTGGGCCAGACCGTGTCTGTCTGCGGCTGGGTCCAGAGAAACAGAAACCTGGGCAGCCTGATGTTCATTGACCTGCGGGATCGCGAAGGCATCCTGCAGTTAGCCTTTGACGATGCCACCGACCCTGCGGTGTTTGAAAAGGCCGCCGCCTGCCGCAGCGAGTATGTCATTGCCGCCACCGGCGTGATCCGTGAGCGTGAATCCAAGTCCAAGAAAATCCCCACCGGCGACGTGGAGCTGTATGTCTCCGAAATTCGTCTGTTGGGCAAGTCCGAGACCCCACCCTTCCAGATCGAGGATGGCTGCAACGCCAACGAAAACCTGCGCCTCCAGTATCGCTATCTGGATCTGCGCCGTCCCGAGCTTCAGAAGAAGCTGATGTTCCGCCACAAGGTGGCAAAGATCACCCGTGACTACTTCGACGAGAACGGCTTCATCGAGATCGAGACCCCCACCCTCATTGGTTCCACCCCCGAGGGTGCAAGAGACTTCCTAGTTCCCTCCAGAATCCACAACGGCAAGTTCTACGCACTGCCCCAGTCTCCCCAGATCTATAAGCAGCTCACCATGGTTTCCGGCTTTGACCGCTATCTCCAGATCGCTCGCTGCTATCGTGACGAGGACCTGCGAGCCGACCGTCAGCCTGAGTTCACCCAGATCGACATGGAAATGAGCTTTGTCAACATGGAAGACGTGCTGAACATGGGTGAAGGCTACATGCGCCGCCTGTTCAAGGAGGCCATGGGCATCGACTTGGGTCCCATCCCCAGAATGACCTACGCCGAGGCCATGGAGTCCTACGGCACCGATAAGCCCGACACCCGCTACGAGATGAAGATTTTCAACCTGGCAGATATCGTAAAGGACTGCGGCTTCGCCGTGTTCCAGAACGCGCTCCAGGCCGGCGGCTCCGTCCACGGTATCTGCGCCAAGAACTGCGTCAAGGTTCTGACCCGCAAAGAGCTGGATAAGCTTACCGAGTACGTCCGTGGTATGGGCGGCGGCGGCATTGCCTGGGTTCGCATGAACGAGGACGGCACCCGTGCTTCCTCCTTCCAGAAGTTTATGACCGAGGAAGAGATGAACGCCATCGTCGAGCGTGCAGGGGCAGTTCCCGGCGACGTGATTATGATTATCTCCGATCCCAAGTACAACCAGGGTCTGACTCAGTTGGGCCAGCTCCGTATCACCGTGGCAAAGAAGCTGGATATCATCCCCAAGGATCAGTTCAATCTGCTGTGGATCGTGGAGTTCCCCTTCTTCGACTGGGACGAGGAGACCCAGAGCTGGGTTGCCATGCACCATCCCTTCACCATGCCCATGGAAGAATGCCTGGAGTATCTGGAGGATGACAGCCGTAAGGGCGAGGTCCGTGCCCAGTGCTACGACATGGTTCTCAACGGCATCGAGCTTTCTTCCGGCTCCATCCGTGTTACCGATCCTGCCCTCCAGAGCCGTATCTTCCGGTTGCTGGGCCTTTCCGACGAAGAGGCCAACGCCAAATTTGGCTTCCTCACCGGCGCTTTCCGTTACGGTGCACCCCCTCACGGCGGCATGGCCCTGGGCCTGGACCGCATCGTGATGCAGCTCACCGGCTCTGAGAGCCTCCGTGATGTTGTGGCCTTCCCCAAACTGCAGAACGCCACCGAACCCATGACCGGCTGCCCCGGCACCGTTTCTGCCGAACAGCTCCAGGAGCTGGGCATCGCCGTGGTAAACGAAGAAAACTAATTTATAAAGGAGAATACGATCATGGCAAACGAAGAAATGATGGAGCTTGAAACCATCCTGCTGCCCGATGAGAACGGCAACGAGCAGGAATACGCCATTCTCGACACCTTCAACTTCGAAGAGAACCAGTACATGGTGATCTGCGAAGTGGAGGGCGACACCATCGACGACGAGAACGCAGAGCTGCTGCGGTATCGTGTTGAGGACGGCGAGATTATTCTCGACAGCATCGAGGATGACGAGGAATTCAACCGGGCTGTTGCTTACTACGCAACCATGGAATAAGAACGCAAACAAGGGCGTGCTGTGACGAAAGTTGCGGCACGCCTTTTGTCTATCTGCAAAGCCGGTGGCGGGGTCAGGGGCACTTTCGGAGCGCACTTCTGCCTTTTATTCTGAAATAAACCGGATTCTGTTGTGACAAATCTCGTCTTTGGGGGATATAATCTGCGGATGCATTGCAAAAATGTTTTGAAGCCGATATAATATGCCTATAAATACTTGCGGCAAAAGCCGCTGGAACGGAGGAACATATATTATGATCGGTGTTTACTATCTGCCCGAAGCCGTAGGCGGCGCAAAAGTCATCGCCCGCAACTACTATGACGGCACCACCCATGTTAGCTACGAGCTACCCGGCGGCGAATTTGGCATTGCCTCCAAGGTGACCGCAGAAAAAGGAAAGCTCTCCTTTGTCCTCAACGACGTGGCTGTTACCCTGGTGAAAACTGCCGAGGGTTATACCGGCACTGCTGTGAAGGGCGAGGAAGCCGTGGAGCTCACCGGCATCATCGCCCCCATCACGGACGCGGATGACCGCATCGGCAAGTGCAACCACAAGAAAAAGGCCCTGATTATGTATGCCACCATTACCAAGAATACCGAGAAGATCGCAAAGGCCTTTGCCGAAAGCTTTGAGCATTACGGCTGGACTGCTGATCTGGTTCGCATTTCCAATAAGACCGAGCGCATGGTCAGCAACTACAGCGACTATGACGTGGTTTGCCTGGGCAGTCCTATTGTGGCAGGCAGCCCCCTGATGTGCATTCAGAAGCGCTTCTCTCCCGGCGGCGGTTCCAGTCTGGAGGAGGACATCACCAAGAATGCTGAGGCCGGTCTCAGCTTCAATGCCGGTGGCGTGGGTCTTAGAGGCCCCGGTGGCCCCGGCGGTCCCGGTGGGCCTGGAGGCCCCGGTGGTCCCGGTGGCCCTGGTGGTCTCGGCGAAATGCCCGGTGGTATGCCCGGTGGCGCTCCCGGCGGACAGGCCAAGTGGGCAGGCGGCCCCATTGCCCATAACACCCATTTCCCCCTGGGCATTATCTTCACCACCTATGGCGGCGGCTGCTCCGGCCCTGAAGAAGCCAACGGCACTCTGGCATTGCTGAAGCTGTACCTGACTCAGAAAAATGTTAAGGTAGTCGGCACCTTCGCCTGCTGCGGCAAGGAATACGGCCCTGCCGGCATCGACGACGGCGACAAGCCCATCACCATGGGTCCCGGCAAGCTGGAGCCTCCTGTTTACTATAAGGATGCCGACGGCAACTATCACGCAGGCTCTTTCTTCTTCCATACCCACATGAACTCTAAACCCAACGATCGGGATATCCTGAAGGCAAAGGCCCTGGTAGCCGACATTGTGGAGGACTACTTCTATTCCTACGACGGTCTCCGCAAGGAGGAAGTCTTCTCCCAGTACGTTTCCATCAGCTAAGTGTTCCGGTGGAGTTTCCAGGCGAAGCCCCTGAAGGGCAAGATCATCGCCGCTTATCTCCTGAGATAATTTCATATGGGTTCTAAACGCTGCCTCCCGGAAGTAGGTACTTCCGGGAGGACTTTTTAGGCTTTATTGAATTTGTGGAATTTGCACACAAAATCTTCACTTTTTGATAATCCAGTTTGGTTTTTGAACATTGCCAGACCCTCTATAGGCATATATGATGGTCTTAGGATCATGCAAAATAATTATAAGGAGGAGTATAAGTAATGAAAAAGACCTTATCCCTGATCCTGGTTCTGGCAATGCTCATGAGCCTGCTTGCTGCCTGCGGCGGCACGGCGGCTTCCACTGCCGAAACCGCCTCTGCTCCGGCTGCTTCTGAGGAAACCACTCAGGAAGCCCCCGCAGAAGAACCCACCACCGAAGAAGCTCCTGCCGAGGAAGCCTCTGTTGCAGAAGCTCCCGCCGAAGGCGAGGGCTGCACCAACGTGGTGGCATACCCCATTTCCGAAGAGGGAACGACCATCTCCATCTTCTGGATGTTCCACAACTTCCTGAGCATGTTCAACATCACCCAGGAAGTCATCAATGACATCCCCACCTTTGCCGCTGCTGAAGAAGCTACCGGCGTATCCCTGGATTTCCGCATGGCCGGTGAGGAAATCTATTCCGAGCAGATCAAGCTCCTGTGGGCATCCGGCGACTACTGCGACCTGATCTGCAACGGTGAGCAGAACTACGCTTCCGGCGTGGACGCAGCCGTTGAAGAAGAGGTACTGCTGGACCTGGTTCCCTATCTGGAAGAGCACGCACCCGACTATCTCCGCATTATGGAAAAGCATCCTGAGTTCCGCACCGACCTCACCAGCGCAGAAGGCTACATCGTTTCCTTCTCCGAGTACTGTGAGTATGTGGACGGCGGCGTAGCCATTCGTAAGGACTGGCTGGACCAGGTTGGCATGGAAGTTCCCTCCACCATGGCCGAGGTCACCGAGGTTGCCCGCGCCTTCAAGGAACAGCTAGGCATCCGTAATGCAATCCTGTGGAATGCTGACCTGACCTCCTGCATGGTATGGAATGGCTTCGGCGTTACCGCTCCCACCAACATGGGCACCGACATCGGCTGGCAGATCGCTGAGGACGGCCTGACCGCAGTTCCCTCCATCACTCTGGAAGGCACCAAGAAGGCCCTGCAGTGGATGAACGAAGCCTTTGAAGAAGGCCTCTGCACCGACGACTTCATGAACGTTATGAACATTGCGTTTGACGAGTATGTATACGCCAACGAGTGCGGCATGTGCTCCACCAACGCAAACCTGCTGGCAGACGGCGGCGCTGAGCGCTCCGGTCAGCCTGACTATGACCTCCGCGCAATCCCCGATCCTCTGGAAGAGGAAGGCATGACCAATCCTCTGGGCAGCACCTCCGGCGGCATCGGCGCATCCGCCATTGCTGTTTCCGCTCTGTCCGAAGTCCCTGAGGTTGCCATCGAGTACATGAACTGGCTGTACACCGAGGACGGCATCCTGGTTTCCAACTACGGCGTGGAGGGCGAAGCCTTTGAGTATGTGGACGGCAAGGCAGCCTACACCGACCTGGTCCTCAACAACCCCGACGGCATGCCCGCTTTCGTGGCAACCTTCCGTTACACCTCTCTGGTTGGTACCCCCTACTATAACACCACTGAGCGTAAGATCGCTTCCTTCACCTCCGAGGCTGAGAAGGAATGCTTCGACATCTGGATCACCGGCCATACCGGCGAGAGCATCTACCAGGGCAAGATGACCGTGGACGAGAGCGAAGAGTACAACTCTCTGGCTACCGACATCGCCACCGCAGTCTCTGAGCAGTGCCTCCGCTTTGTCACCGGCGAGAGAAGCCTGGACGAGTACGACGATTTCGTCGCTGATATGGAGTCCATGGGTCTGGGCCGCATGACCGAGCTGAAGCAGGCCGCTTATGACCGCTATCTCGAAAACCAGTAATCTTTCATAATTCTTCATATCCCCCCAAAAACGGCCCCCGGAGCACAAAGCTCCGGGGGCTTTGGTGTGGTAAAGGCGTCTTATCTCCCTGCTGCATGCTTGTGTCTCAGAGTTCAAGAACAGCCCACATATAAAATGCCCCGAACCAGCCTGTCCTGGTTCGGGGCGAATTAAAATTTAAGGTGTGTAATGATTTAAGGAGCGATTAGCCCGGAGGGGGAGCGTCATCGGGGGGAGGACCGGGATCGCCAACGGCAGTGACAACCTCTTCGCCGTTCAGGTAACGCTCATAAGCATCCTGCCAGCAAGCGGTAACGTCGTCAATGCCCATGCTCTCGATATGCTCGACATAAGCGTCGAACTCATCCAGGCTACGGGTGCCGGTGACGAACTCCAGCACGGACTGCTGGATGTAGGTCTTGATGTCGCCATAGAACTGGTTGACCTTGTCGGACTCGTCAGTGTTCAGAGCGCCGCCCATGGCACGGCCCACGGAGTAGTTGGAGTTCCAGATGCCGGAAGCGTCCTTCTGAGCCTGAGTGTAACCGGACTGCTCACGGGTCTCGTCACGGTAGAAGGGACCGCGGTCCAGGCAGTACATGAACAGAGCAACGGTGGTGGACATGTCGGGGTTGTTGAGAACCAGGTCGGTGAATACGGGCACGCCGTTTTCGTCATAGACAAAGCTCTCGTTCTCGATGCCGTAGTTACAGAGAACAGCACCCTCGTCGGTGTACATGTAGTTACACCACTGCATAGCCAGCTCGGGGTACTCGCACTGAGTGGAGATGGACCAAGGAGTAGCTGCGGTGTAGGTGGTCTCAGCCATGAAGGGGATGGTGCCGCCCTTTTCCTTGACCAGATCGGGGATGGCTACCAGTTCAAAGTTCTCGTCATTGGAAGCATTCTGCAGAGTGGCAATGAAGGTGACCTCGCCGTAGAAGAAACCGGTGCGGTCAGCCAGGATGATGTCAGTGGGAGGATTCTGGAAGTCCTGATAGGACATGAAGTCCTGCCAGATGAGGCCTTCCTCGTACCACTTGTTCACCATGGTCAGGTATTCCTTAAATTCGGGCTGGATGGGACCGTACATGACGGTGTCGTCCACCTGATAGAAGGGCTCGGAATTGGCAGCGTCAGCCACCAGGCCCTGGATGCCGTAGCCCAAAACCAGACCGCTGTTGATGCCGGTGGCGGCATAGTTCAGGGTCATAGCAGCGTCGGCGCCCTTCTCGTCCCGGAATGCCTTGAGCACTTCGTAGAGCTCGTCATAGGTCTCGGGGATCTCCAGGCCGAGATCGTCCAGCCAGTCCTTACGGATGATGGGGCCGAAGGTGG
>CAZEPQ010000093.1:0-8051 GCA_964514175.1 uncultured Oscillospiraceae bacterium | reverse complement strand
GTACCGGCCCAGGACACAATGGTGAGAGCCAGGAAAATATTGATGATGCCGTTACCCAGGGTATACATGACCACCATGGCAAGGAGCAGGGACGGGAACGCCATGGTAATATCCGCCAGACGCATGATGATAAAGTCCACGGTCTTGCCCAGATAGCCAGACATAAGTCCCAGGATGGTACCCAGAATCATGGAGATCAGGGTGGGAAAAATACCGATGCACAGGGAGATTCTCGCACCGTAGATCATACGGGAAAACACGTCACGGCCCAACTGGTCGGTGCCGAAAATATGCTCAGCGCTCATGCCCTGGAGTCGGTTGGCAAGATCCTGTGCTGTGGGATCGTAGGGGGCCACAAGGGGGGCAAAAATGGCGGCCAGTGCGATCAGAATAATGACCGCCGCGGAAGCCACAGCCAGCTTGTTTTCACGGCACAGGGTTTTGAATTTATCAAAAAAAGACTCACTCTCTCCGATCTGGGAGGCAATGTCTACATTGCTGTCATTCAGCTTTTCGTTCAGATTTTCGTTGTTCAAAGACATTTCCTCCTTTCTTAGTCGTTGCGGATTCTGGGATCAATAACGGAATAAAGCACGTCAGCCACCAAGTTACCCAGGATGATCAACACCGTAGTAAACACCACAGAGCCCTGAAGCAGGGGCATATCACGGCTGGAGATGGCGTTGACACACAACCGTCCAATGCCGGGAATTGCAAATACAGTCTCGGTGATAACAGCGCCGGAGAGCAGGGACGCCACCTGAATGGCCATCATGGTGATAACCGGCAGCAGCGCATTCTTAAAGGCGTGGCGCACAATGACGCCGGCCTGTGAAAGGCCCTTGGACCAGGCAGTACGGATGTAATCATCCTCAAGGGTTTCCAGCAGATTGGATCGGGTAAGCCGCGCAATGGTACCGGCAGAGCTCCAGCCCAAAACGATTGCAGGCAGCACATAGCTTTTCCATCCGTCTGCGCCGGAAACCGGGAACCAGCCCAGCTTATAGGCAAACAGATACTGGAACAGCAGCGCCGCCCAGAACACCGGCATGGAAACGCCCAGCAGGCTGACACCCATGAACAGACGGTCAATGATGGAATTCTTCTTGATGGCGGCAATGATACCGGCAGGAATGCCGATAAGCCAAGCCACCACAGCAGCGGCAACTGCCAGCTTCACGGTATAGGGGAAGGCATCCATGATCAGGTCGGTAACAGAGCGGTTGAGCTTATAGGAAATACCGAAGTCACCCTGGAGGGCATTGACCACATACCGACCGAACTGCACCAACACAGGATCATTCAGACCATAATACTCTGTCATACGGTCAATGACGTCCTGCTTGATATGTTCCTTCATCATAATTGCAATGGGATTGCCGGGGACCACATTCAGCATCAGAAAGATCAGCAGGATCACACCTAGAAGAACCGGGATCGATACCAGAATGCGCTTTGCGATTTTTTTGAACACGGAGGGATCATCCTTTCTTTTGTGTCGGGCTTTCCACCGAATCCTCTGCTGTCCACAAGACTCAGGGGAAATACCGACACCCCAATATACGCCACTAGGAAGGGCGCCCGAAGACGCCCTTCCAAAGCAGTCAAATCTTTTTAATTATCAACCGGTAATGCCAACGTTACGATAGTAGTTGGAGCTCCAGCCGTTCCAGGAAACGGTGAAACCGGTAACTCTGGGGTTCACCACATACAGGTGATCCTTAGAAAAGAGAGGAATCCAGGCAGCTTCTTCCTGAATGATCAGCTCTTCCAGAGCCTGATACTCAGCAATACGCTCTTCCTCATCCACGATGCCACGGGCAGCAGCAACACGGGCGATGGCCTCTTCATTGGCGTAGTTGAAACCACGTCTAACGGAGTTGTCGCTGGTGCCGAAGAAGGTGTAGATGAAGTTGTCGGGATCGTTGAAGTCAGCGGACCAGGAGCTGGTGTAGGAGTCCAGTTCGCCGGCAGCACGTCGCTCGGACCAGGAGCCCTCGTCAACCTCGACCACATTGGCGGTAACACCGATCTCCTTGAGCTGAGCGGAGACGATTTCCATCAGGTCCTTGGTGGTCTGGCTGGCATCGGAGGAGTAGCAAAGCTCCATGGTAAAGCCGTCTGCGTAGCCTGCTTCAGCAAGCAGGGACTTGGCAAGCTCTACGTCGTAGGTGATCTCAGCAAGATCATTGTTGTGACCGATAAGGCCGGTGGCAAAGATACCGTGTTCCACGTTGCCTCTGCCGCCATACAGGGCATCCAGGATGGCCTGACGATCCAGCGCATGCTGCAGGGCCTGACGGACCTTCACATTGGAAAGTGCCTCATGGAGCTGGTTCAGGGCGATATAGTAGGTACCGACGCGGGTGCCGGAAGTGATCTGATCGGCATAAGCCTCGTTGCCCAGGAAGTAGTCAGCCTGAGAAGAAGCATTGTCCAGGTCCAGCAGATCCAGCTCGCCGTTCTCAAACATCATTCTCTGAGTGGCCTCGTCGGGAATGTCCATCATAACGATGCCCTCGCAGGCAGGGGCGCCGCTCCAGCAATCCTTGTTGGCAACCAGGATCATCTCAGCGTTGAATTCCCAGGACTCGAAGATAAAGGGGCCGGTGCCGATGGTGACTGCGGGGTCAATGCCGAACTGATCGCCGGCAGCCTCAGTGGTCTCCTCGTCAAGCATGGAAGCGCCGGGAGTGGTGAGGCAAGCCAGGAATGCAGCATAGGGCTGAGTCAGGGTCATCTTAACGGTGTAATCGTCCACCACTTCAACGCCGGAAATGGTCTCAGCAGCGCCGGAAATAAGCTCCTCAGCACCCACGATCACGTCGTAGATATCGCCGTTGAGTGCCTTTTCATAGGTCAGCATACGGGTGATGGTATAGAGTACATCGGAAGCGGTGAAATCAGCGCCGTTGGTGTACTTAACGCCCTCTTCCAGGTAGAAGGTGTACTCCAGGCCGTCCTCGGAGATATCCCAGGACTTTGCCAGGGAGGGAACGATCTGAGAGGTACCGTCACCGTTGGCCTGAACCTCAACCAGACGGTCGAAGATGTTCATTGCCACGGTGTAATACTCGGTGGTGCACTGAGCGTCAACAGTGTCAGGGGTAGATTCCACGATCTTCAGGAAGTTGGTGGTATCCACGCCGCCGGAAGTGGTCTCAGCAGCGGTGGATGCTGCTGCCGCACTGGAGGCAGTTTCCGCAGCGGAGCTTTCGCTGCCGCAGCCTGCCAGCAGGCCCACACACAGAGCACAGGCAAGAATAAGGCTTACGATTTTCTTCATAGCAAGTCTCTCCAATCCCGGATTTTGAAGGTTTCAATCGGCGAATAAAAGGCCGTTTTGAAAAAATCATAAATCCAATCAAATTATGTAATATATTTTAGCACAATAAAGTCAAAATGCAAGGGTAAATAATGCAAGAATGAAATCCATAATTTCATTTATCTATTGTTTATTCCCCCCAAATTTCCACTTCCAGCGTCTCGGCGGAGCCATCGAACCAGTCCGCCTCTGCATAGCCTCCCACCAGCTCCACTTCACCGACCTGATTGTCGTAGGGATCAGCACGAAGCTGCTCCATGGGCGGCTCAAAATCATGCTGGAACTGGGAAGTCAGCACCACACGATAGGGCTCCAGATTTCCGAAATAGAAATTCCAGCGATCCTTGTCCCCTTCCCGCCATGCGGCGCCGCCAAAAGAACAGTCGGCCCACAGCCAGCCGTAGGGAGCCACATAGAAGATGGCCCAATCGTGACACCCAGCCTCTAAATCATGGGCATACAGTCCGGACTGCCACTGGGCCGGAACACCTGCAATTCGGCACATTGTGATGAAGGTCAGGGCCTGAACGCCGCAGTCTCCCCGGAGCCGGGAAGCGCAGTATTCCGGGATCACCGGCAGGGCCGCATAGGATCTCATATAGGAATAATTCACCCGGGTGGTGATAAAATCATAGATCTTCCGTGCCTTCACAAGGGGGTTCGTCTCCTCCCCCACGATTTCCTTGGTCAGTGCCCGGAGATAGGGGGTAAAGGCAATGTGGGGAAGCTGCTCTTCCAAACAGATGTCCGGCTGCTGGGGCGCTACATTTTCCGGCTTCGGGTCCACATACCGGACCATGTTCTCAACGGTGTATTCAATATAGCAGTCCTGCAGGTCTTTCGCCTTCCCGCGGAACAGCACCGTCCGCTGGGGATGGTCTGCCACAGATGCAAGTTTTATTTCGTGACTTGCAAAATCTAATTTCACTTTTTTGCTTTGTAATTTTTCCAAAGGCAAGGGTAAATAAACCTTAATTTCATCTTCCCTGTCCGCAAGTTCCGTCTCCAGCTTCATCTTCGCCCGGAGCTTCATGCGGCAGGTAACGGATTCCGACTCCTTCATAAGCCGAATGGCATTGTCACGGAGCTTTGGCCCGGTCACCGCCCCCGGTTCCGGCGTGTCCGGCTTGATCTGACGGGCACGGATATCCAGCCGGATTTTCAGGAGATTTTCATAAAAGCTGCGGATATACCGCACCTGACCATCCACAAAGATCCAGTCGATGACGTTTTCCCGCCGCCACTGGTCCAATTCCTCTGGCCGAAAATCCCGGATGTTCTCTGCGAGAACCCAAAGGGCTTCCTCCGTGGTAATGGTGTAGTTTTTCCGCATTCTCCTAATCTGGGCCTTCTCCATGCGGAGCTTGTCCTTCAGTGCTTCGGGGATATTCTCATTCAGTCTCTGCTCAATGAGGCTGATACATCCGTCAAAATCACCGTACCATTTAAGTTTTTCGATGTCCTCCGGCAGCGGGTAGCCAATGGCCAAAAGATTTTCCTTCATAATCCACACTTCTTTCTAGACAAGTTTTATTCCGATCCCTCCTTGAATTCAGGTTCAAGGTCATTGTACCGCGCATCTAACGCAAAATAAACGCAAAATATGCTGCACTTTTCGCAAAAAATGCGTTTTTCGGATCTTTTTATACTTTTCTTTCCAGCACCACAGCCTGGGTGCCCAATTCCTCATAGCGACGCCGGACAAGCTGCTTTTCATATCCGATGCATCCCTTATTGAGCCATGGGTCGTTGAAATAATATTTTTCCTCGTCATAGCCCACCAGCAGCAGGCAGTGCTGATGGCTGGTCCACTGAAACTCCCCTTCCCGATTGATAAGCCGCCACTTGGGTCCCGGTTCCGATGGTTCCATATTTAACGTAGCCCAAAATACCACAGGGATGTCATTGTCTATGTACGCCTTTGTCAAGCGATCCACAGTCAGTCCCCGAAGCACCTTTGCTTCGTACCGATCCCCTGCCACCTTGGTAAGGGCGCTGGCAATGGCGGGGCCATAGCAGCCATAGGAGCCAAGATCATTATTGTAAGGGCTTCCGATAAAGGCATCATCCGGATGCGGCCCGTATAACCGCCCCTGACGGAACTGAAAGTCCTGTTTCTCCAGGCATTCGTCAATGAAGGTCTCCGGAGAAATGTCATAGCCCAGATACCGCAGCAGCATAACCGCAGAGATACTTTCACAGCCTGTGGGATATTTTTCTGTCTGGTCAATATAAGGCACAGTTATAATTTTCTTCATATTTTTTCCTCCGGGCTCATTTTAATCACTATTATATGCACTTTTTCACGTTAAGGCAACAAAAATCTTGCCGACAAAAAGAACCGACCACAAACCTGACGGTTCATAGTCGGCGCAAAATTCCTTTTCCAGTATTTTATTGTAGACTTTCCCAGATTATTATGCTATATTGAACTCCGAAGGGTACAAGGTTCCCTTGGGCCTTTCCATAACCAATTGGGACACGACAGCTTTGTTGTGTCCCTCTTTTCATAGATGGACAATGTGCGCCGCCAAAATTGGGAGCGCACATTGTTGAAACAGTATGAGCAATAAGAAAAAAGGATGGTATATGCTCATGCACCGACGCAGGGAACAACTGCGTCGGTGCGGGTTTCGACATCTCTTCGGAAATAGAATTCATATAGGAGCGGAAAGAAAGAGAGGAGAAAAACCGAAGGAGAAAATGCGATGCCGAAGCTCTGATAGTATACTAGCACACAGTATCTACACATGTGTGAATAAAATTTGAATTTTTCAACAATTTCTAAATTTAATTTTATTGATAAAAAACATTTTGCACAGATATCTATCTTCATTTTTTCGCAAAACCGACAAACTTTCATCCACTGATTGAAAATAGGAAAGGGATTCGATATAATGTTAGCGACTTGATAAAGGAGGCTTTTTTGTGACTATTCGTATTTCCTCCGACAGCACCTGTGACCTGAATCGAGACTGGATCGAGGCACATCAGGTAGAGATTCTCCCCCTCTATACCATCAAGAATGGCGAGACTTTCCTGGACGGAGTCGATATTTTCCCTGACGATATTTTTGCCCATGTGGCTGCCGGCGGCGACCTTTGCAGTACCGCCGCTAAAAATGTGGAGGACTACATAGAGGTCTTCACACGTCTACAGGATGTTTGCGACGCCATTATCCATATCAACATCAGTTCCGAATTCTCCTCCTGCTATCAGAATGCCTGTATCGCTGCCCAAGAGTTTAGCAATGTCTATGTTGTGGATTCCTGCAACCTTTCCACCGGTCACGGTCATGTGGTCTGCGAGGCGGTGAAGCTGGCGGAAGAGGGAACCCTCTCTCCCCAGGAGATCGTGGATCATCTGAACGAATTCAAACAGCGGGTGGAAGCTAGCTTCATTCTGGATCAATTGGAATATTTAAGACGTGGCGGTCGCTGCTCCACCATTGCGGCCCTGGGCGCCAATCTGCTGTCCCTGAAGCCCTGTATTGAGGTTCAGAACGGCAAAATGCATGTGGGAAAGAAATACCGCGGCAAATATAAGAACGTAATTGCTTCCTATGTGCGGGATAAGCTGCTCAATCGGGATGATATCGACTATGAGCGCATTTTCATCACCCACACCACCATGGAGGACGGCATTGTAGAGATCGTCCGTGCCACCGTAGAGGAATGCGGCTCTTTTGCGGAGATTGTTGAAACCACCGCAGGCTGTACCGTATCCTGCCACTGCGGCCCCAGCACGCTGGGTATCCTGTTTGTCAGAAAGAAACAGTAACAAAAATTGCGCTGCTTCGGCAGCGCAATTTTTTACCCGTAATACTTCTCGATATATTCCTCTAGGCACATGCCGGACTCCATGATCTCCTTTGCCACATCCTTTCCCACATAGCGAAAATGCCAGGGTTCATAATCAATGCCGGTGATTTCCGTCTTATCCTCCGGATACCTGAGAATAAATCCATACTCATGGCAGTGCTCCGCAAGCCAAGCATAGACATCCCAGGAGGAACACAGATTTTCATCCTCAGAATTGATATCCACCGCCAGCCCAAGCTGATGTTCACTGTATCCCGGCTCCGCCACCCACAGCTTCGCCTCTTTCTCCGCATCGTGTTTGCTGAGTCCGGCGGAGATGTAGCTCTCAATTTTTTCATCCATGAGCCGCTGCTGATCCGCAGTCTCCCGATAGGAAGACCACACCAGAGGATACAGCCCATCGGCACGACAGGCGTCAAACATCTCCTGCAAATCAGGATACATCCGGCTGTCCACCCGCTGGTCGTCCCGCAGCTCCGTCACTTCGATCTCCCAATCCTCCGGCACCGCATAATCCTCGTTTACCAGAGTGAGATACCAGGGGAGGCCCTCATAGACCTTCTTCTCCCCCTTGAATAAGTCATCCAGTAATCCGGTCCGGGTGCCGACAAATGCCCCCAGCAACAGGATGGCCGCAAGCAGCAGGACCACAAAAATCCAAATTCCACGGCCTCTTTTTCGTCTTCTCATAATATGCCTCCGTTCTATCTTCCATCATTATAACACAGCACGGCGAAATTTTGTATCCGATGTCGTGGAATTAAGAGAAACTTAACAATGGGTTATATTGCGCCTGTTCTTGTACAATATGCTTTCGTGTGATAGTATAAAACAAACAGACCGATAAATATGAATTTGCGGAGGAGAACGCATATGAAATACAAAGGAACGCTTATTGTTGTTAA
>CAZEPQ010000092.1:0-8265 GCA_964514175.1 uncultured Oscillospiraceae bacterium | reverse complement strand
CCGTCTCTCTTTCGACGGCAGGGGGATTCATTAGCTTAACTTAGTGACATTGGCCTTGCGGCTCGCTCCTGTGCGCTTACAGCACCTTATTGAGAAAATCAATGGTTCTGGGTTCTTTGGGATTCTGGAACAGCTCCTGGGGAGTGCCCTCTTCCACAATGTAGCCTCCGTCCATGAACAAAACACGGTCTGCCACTTCACGGGCAAAGCCAATCTCGTGGGTCACGATGACCATGGTCATGCCGTCTGCGGCAAGCTGTTTCATAACCTGAAGAACTTCTCCTACCATTTCCGGGTCCAGTGCGGAGGTGGGCTCGTCAAAGAGCATGATATCCGGCTCCATGCACAGGGCACGGGCAATGGCAACACGCTGCTTCTGACCGCCGGAGAGCTGAGAGGGATAGGATTCTACCTTGTCGATAAGGCCTACCTTATCCAGCATTTTTACGGCCTTTTCGCTGGCTTCCTCTTTGGTGGCCTTTTTCAGGTCCACA
Organism: uncultured Oscillospiraceae bacterium; assembly: GCA_964514175.1. Taxonomy (GTDB): domain Bacteria; phylum Bacillota; class Clostridia; order Oscillospirales; family Oscillospiraceae; genus HGM13006. The sequence goes on along the minus strand of CAZEPQ010000092.1, from coordinate 7,771 downwards.
GGGGCCAGGGTCAGATTTTTCATGACGTCCAGATTGTTGAACAGGTTGAAGTGCTGGAATACCATGCCCACATGCTCACGGACCTTGTTCAGGTCTGTTTTTTTGTCGGTGACATCCACGCCGTCCACCATGATGGTGCCGCCGGAGACCTCTTCGAGCTGGTTGATGCAGCGAAGCAGGGTGGACTTGCCGGAACCAGAGGGGCCGATAATGACCACAACCTCGCCCTCATAGATATCTGTGGAGATATCTTCGAGAACGGACAGCTTGCCGAAGTTCTTTTTCAGATGGGAAATATGGATCTTGACATTATCCTTATTAGCGGCCACGAGCCAGCCTCCTCTCTACGACCAGTGCCACCTTGGACAGGGCGGTGATGATGACGAGATACATGACAGCCACGATTGCCCAGGTCTGGAAGGACATAAAGGTGTTTGCCACAACGTTCTTCGCAGTGTTAACCAGCTCGGGGAAGCCGATGACGGACAGAATGGAGGTGTCCTTCAGGGTGATGATGAACTGGTTGATGATGCTGGGAATCATGGTGCGGATGGCCTGGGGCAGAACGATACGCTGCATGCCCCGCCAGTAGGGGAGACCCAGGCTTCTTGCAGCCTCCATCTGGCCCTTGTCCACGGACTGAATGCCTGCGCGGATGATCTCTGCCATGTAGGCGCCGCAGTTTAGGGCAAGACAGATGGTACCGGCCTGGAGGGCGGTCAGCGTGACACCCATATCAAGCATATTGTTCAGGAAGTAGGGAACGCCAAAGAATACAAACATGGCCAGGACAAGCATGGGAACGCCCCGGATCACGTCTACAAAGATCTTTGCGATTATATTGCAGACCCTGTTTTTCAAAACGCTCAGAATGCCAAAAAACAGGCCCAGGATGCAGCCGAAGAACAGGCCGCACAGCGCCAGCAGCAGGGTCTGGCCCATGGCTTTTAGAAGCAGAGAGCCATAGACCGTTATGATTTGTGCCAAGGGGAAAACTCCTTTCGTAGAAAGCGGAGCACCGCAGGGGTGCCCCGCTCAAAAACTCGCAGAGATGATCAGCCCAGGTACTTGGCGATGATCTCGTCGTACTTGCCGTTTGCCTTAATGTTGGCAAGGCCGGCGTTGAACATGTCAACGAGTTCCTGCTTTTCGGAGCTGAACACGGCGAAGCCGTAGGGAGCGCCATCGTTCTCGGAGCCTTCCACGATCTTCAGAGCCAGACCGCCCTCCTTAATGGAAGCAGCCATGATGGGGGTATCCTCGAAGCAGGCAACAGCCTGACCGCCCACAACGGCCTGATACATGGTGGGGCTGTCCTCGAAGTAGCTGATCTCAAAGCCGTGCTCTTCCTTCAGGCTCTCAGCATAGGAAGCGCCCTGGGTGCCGGTCTTAACGGCAACGGTCTTGCCAGAGATATCGCCAAAGCCGGCGATATCGGAGCTGTCAGAAACAGTCATGCACTGGGTAGCGTTGTAGTAACCGTCGGAGAAGATCCAGCCGGAAGCCTTACGCTCGTCGGTGATGGAAGCGCCGGCGATCATGCCGTCAGCCTGACCAGCCTGGCAGGCAGCAATGGCGGAATCCCAACCCAAGCTCTGGAGCTCATAGGTGAAGCCCTGATCCTCAGCAATGGCAGCGAGGATGTCTACGTCGATGCCGACGAAGTTACCGGAAGCGTCGGTGTACTCAAAAGGCTTGAAAACAGTGTCGGTAGCAATGATCCAGGTCTTGTCGGAGGTAGTCTCGGCAGCCTGGGAAGCAGCTTCGGATGCGGCGGACTCAGCAGTGGAGGCGGCGTCAGAACCACAGCCAGCCATGAGGCCCAGCATCAGGCCCAGAACCAGAAGCAGAGAAAGCAGTTTTTTCATAGATATCGTTCCCTTCGTGATTTTTGCAGGAACGGCGGGAAAAACTTTCAAACGCCGAACCTTGTAATGACTATTATACGGCTACTTTGTCACTTCGTCAAGTCAAAAAGCGCAATATTTGCAATGGAAGCCGAAAAAATAGCAGAAATAGTTATGTATTGAAGAAAAATGAAACTTTTTGAACAGATTTTGAAGGAACTTTTAATTTTCTGTCATGCATGTGTTTTGAAAATGGCTGCATTTTTGCAAAAAAACAGGAACAGACGGAAATCCCGCTGTTCCTGATTCGTGAGTTCATTGGTTCCGTGGGATCACCCGAAGGCCACGGGGCAGGGACGGCAGGGTAAAATCCTTCTCCATAAGGATAAGCCGTCCGAAAAGACCTTTGTTTTTACCTGCAGCGGTAAAGCCGAATTTTTCATAGAAGGCAATGGCATTTTCATTGGTGGGGGCCACAGAGAGCTGGAGCTTTTTCCGCCCCAGGTTTTTGTAAAAGCTGACAGCGTGCCCGATAAACTGGATACCCAGACCCTTATGGCGGAATTCCTTCCGCAGATAGATGAAGGGGATGTAGCCCACGCCCTTGTGTTTGTCACGGGGAGGGCTGAGCTGGATCATACCTACCGGGGTGCTGCCAAGATACCCCACCACCATGGCTTCCGGATCCGGCCCCATGGTGTTCTGAGCGTCCAGCCAGAAACCGGGACCGCTGAATCCCTGAAGGCTGCCGTAAATCAGCTTCCATGCATCCTCCCGGTAGCGGATGTATTCGTTGATGTCCGTCAAGGGTGCAAACCAAAGATCAGCCGGACTGACTTCCGCAGGGGAATCACTTTCCGTAGGGGCCTTGCGGCTGCGGCGCAGGTTTCCTTCATTTAAATGGCTGCTGTCGTGCTTGTAGACAAGCTGAAAACTGCCATCCTCCCAGGTCAGCAGGGAAACTGCGGTGTTGTCGCTGCGGCCCACCTGACAATAGTTCTCGAATCCGTAGAACAGTTTACATAATACTGCGCCGATCAGGTAGCTGTGGGCACAGACCGCCACGGAGCGTCCCGGATTTTCCCGAACGATGCCCAGAAGGGCCTCTGTGCCCCGCTGGGCCAGACCTTCGTAGGTGTCGGCCCCTTCCAGCTTCCACAGGATCGGCTCTTTTGTAAAATGCTCCATTTCCTCAGGCCATTGTTTCCGCGCGTTTCCGTAGGGTATGTCCTCCCAGGGGCCCACGTTCACTTCCCGGAGTCGGGGATCTGTATAAAGGGGCAGCTTTCGGGGCAGGCACAGGGCGGAAGCGGTATACATGGCCCGGTGCAGGTCGCTGGAATAGACTGCGTCCAGGTGGATATCCCGGAAGCGACGGCCCAGCGCCTCCACCTGCCGCAGGCCCAGCTCTGTGAGGCCACCATTAAAGTCTCCCTGCATCCGACGGTAGAGGTTTCCCTCCGCCTCGCCGTGACGGATGAGATAGAGTTTGGTCATGGGTTACCAGGTCTGAACGGTGCCGGTGAGAGAAGCGATCCGATCCACACCGTGAGTTTCGGCCCAAGCAGCCAGACCCTGCTTTACCAGCACGGGGATTCTGGGGTCGGTGAAGCAGGCAGTGCCCACCGCCACGGCGGAAGCACCGGCCATCATCAGCTCCACGGCATCCTCTCCACGGCTGACGCCGCCCATGCCCAACAAGGGTACCTTTACCGCATTGCTGACCTGCCACAGGCAGCGCACTGCCACAGGCAGGACCGCAGGGCCGGACAGACCGCCGGTGTTGTTCTTCAGAATTGGACGGCGGGTGTTCAGGTCGATCCGCATACCCAGCAGGGTGTTAATGAGAGAAAGCGCATCGGCACCCGCATCCTCGCAGGCTTTGGCGATGTCCACAATGGAGGTCACATTGGGGCTCAGCTTCACCATAACGGGGACGGTGGCGGCTTCCTTGACGGCCTTGGTGGCAGCGGCGGCAGATTCCGGCATGGTGCCGAAGGCCAGTCCGCCAGCCTTTACGTTGGGGCAGGAGATGTTGACCTCAATCAGGTCCACACCGGCGGCGGAGACCTTTTCGGCCAGCTCCTTATATTCGTCCAGAGTATTGCCGGAAATATTGGCGATGATCTTGGTGCCCTGCTGCTTAAGCCAGGGCATTTCCTTTTCGCAGAAGGCGTCCACACCGGGGTTCTGCAGGCCCACGGAGTTGAGAATGCCGGAAGGGGTTTCAGCAATGCGGGGGGCAGGATTGCCGTCCCGGCGCTTTACGGTCAGACCCTTGACGCAAATGCCGCCCAGCTCAGAGAGGGGGAAATAATCCGCGAATTCACGGCCAAAGCCGAAGGTGCCGGAAGCTACCACAATGGGGTTGTTAAGCTCTACACCGGCAAGATTTACTTTCATATCAAGCATCCCAAACGACCTCCTCGCCCTTGAATACGGGGCCATCCTTGCAGACATGGCCCATGACGGCTTCGCCGTTACGATAGATTTTCACAGCGCACACCAGGCAGGCACCGATGCCGCAGCCCATACGCTCCTCCATGGAGACGTAGCAGGGAACGCCCTTCTTTTTACATGCGTCATAGGTGGTTTTCAGCATGATCTTGGGGCCGCAGGCGAAAACGGCGGCATACTCGTTTGCCTCCAGCATTTCTGCCACGCCCTGGGCAACAAAGCCCTTCTGCCCCAGGGTGCCGTCATCGCTCATAAGCTTGACATTTTCGCAGATTTCTTCAAAGCTCTCCGTCAGTAGGGCCTTTTCCTTGGAGCGGAAGCCCAGAACAGCGTCGGCCTTGTCGGCGCATTTTGCGGTGTAATACATGGGGGGCACACCAATACCGCCGCCGACCACCAGTACCTTGCCGGAGACCTTGGGGAAGCCGTGCCCCAGGGGGCCCAGAATGTCCAGGGTATCGCCGGGTTTTCTTTCGGAGAGCCAGCGGGTGCCGTCGCCCTTGATCTCGTAGATCATGGTGATCTCATCGCCCTCCACGTTGTGGATGGAAATAGGGCGGCGCAGAGTCTTTTCGCCGCAGAGTACATGCAGGAACTGGCCCTGCTGTGCTTCCCGGCAAAGCTCGGCGGCTTTGACTGTCAGAATGTAATAGTCGCCCAGGGGCTGGGAGACTGTTACGGGACAGAAATAAACTTCTTTCATATTGTCCTCCTTACATAAAATCTCCGGGGCTGGGCACAGCCCTGGCCCCGGAGGATCGGTTACAGATTAGAGAATGGTGACGAAACGGCAGATGTCATCCCGCATACGGATGGCCTCGGCCTTGGCAGCTTCCTGATAGTTCCGTCCGGTTTCATCCTCGGTCTTCTTCCAGGCGCACATGATGCCCCGGGAGGAGTTGACGATGGCACCGTGACCAAACTTGTCAAAGGCATACTGGACGTCCTTGGCCTTGCCGCCCTGGGCGCCGTAGCCGGGAACCAGGAAGAAAATGTTGGGGTACTTCTCACGGAGATTTTTCAGATCCTGGGGATGGGTCGCGCCAACCACAGCGCCGATGGCGCTCCAGCCGCTTTCACCCACAAGCTGCTCCTTGTCCGTCAGACGGACAGCCAGATCTGCCATGGCGGTATGAACCAGACGTCCTCCGGTGATGAGATCCTGCAGCTCCATGGAGCTGGGGTTGGAGGTCTTCACCAGCAGGAAAATGGACTTGCCGTTCTTCTTGCACAGGGCGGTGAAGGGCTTAATGCCGTCGGTGCCCAGGTAGCCGTTGACGGTGACACAGTCGGAAGCAAAGGGGGCAATGGAGGTATCTTCGTCGATCTGCATGGTGCCCAGATAAGCCTCGGCGTAGGCCTCGCAGGTGGTGCCGATATCACCCCGCTTGGCGTCCATGATGACATAGAGATCCTTTTCCTTGGCGTAGGCCACCACGTCCTCCAGGGCCTTGATGCCTTCGCTGCCCAGAACCTCAAAATAGGCACTCTGGGGCTTCACTGCGGGAACGACTTCGTAAAGGGCATCGATAAGCCCATAGCAGAATACACGATAAGCCTCGGCAGCGCCCTTCAGGGTTTTGCCGTATTTTTGGAAGGCCTCGTCCTTAATATACTGGGGGATGTAGTCCAGCTTGGGATCCAAACCGGCCACGGTGGGGTTTTTCTTTTGCCGGATCTTGTCCTGCAGAACGTCCATTGACATGTGAAACACTCCTCATTTAATAATGTAGGGTATATTTACATTAGTGTATCATATCCGAAAAGGTTTGTAAAGAATGCCAAAGGGGGATTTTACCGCAGTCTTAGCTGCCAAAAGGCCACGGCGCTGGCGGCTGCCACATTGAGGGAGTCCACTCCGTGGCTCATGGGGATCATGACGGTGTAGTCACAGTCGGCGATGGTTTCGGGAGAAAGGCCGGTGCCCTCGGTGCCCAGCAGAATAGCCAGCCTTTCTTCTCCCATCAGGGCGGGATCTTCGATGGAAACAGCCCGTTCGTCCAAGGCCATGGCCGCGGTTTTGAAGCCCCATTGACCCAGTGTTTCCATGCCCGGATGGGGCCAATCCTGGTTGGTTTTGCCCATAAAGGCCCAGGGAACCTGGAACACCGTGCCCATGCTGACCCGAACGGACCGACGGGACAGGGGGTCACAGCAGGTGGGGGAAAGCAGTACAGCGTCCATGCCAAGGGCGGCGGCGGAACGGAAAATGGCCCCCAGATTAGTGGGGTCCACAATGTTCTCCAGCAAAGCGATGCGCCTTGCATCCCGGCAGATGGTCTCCGCATCCTTTAGCATGGGGCGGCGCATGGAGCAAAGAATGCCCCGGGTTAAGGTGTAGCCGGTGAGTTGGGCCAAAATTTCCCGATCCGCGGTATACACGGGGATACCCTCGCAGCGGGAGATCAGGTTCTGGGCCTGGCCCTCGATATGCCTTCGCTCCATCAGCAGGGACAGGGGCTCATACCCTGCATCCAGTGCGTGTTCTATGACCGTCAGGCTCTCGGCAATAAAGATGCCCTTTTCGGGAACACGGCGGTTTTTTAATTGGGCCTCTGTCAGCCTGGTAAAGACATCCAATTCCGGGGCAGCCAGGTCAGTGATCTCAATAATATTTGGCATAAGATAACTCCTTTTTTGAAAAAACGAAGAAAACAGTTGAAAAAGTAAAAGAAAAAGTTGGAAATATTATATCAGGGGATAAAACCGATGTCAAACTGGATTGTCCACCTGGGAAGATGTTTTTCAAAAGTCAATGGACTATGTTCAACAAGCTTTCTATCGAAATTTTGTAGTGTTTTACTAAAATGCGAAAACAGTACGCTAAAGAAGTTGACACCCAAGCTTCGTATACAGTATAATTTAGCTGACAAAATGTATGGCAGATTCGCCAACTTTTCAGTAGGTGTATTCTGAGGGTTTTGTTAATATTTTATCAATCTATGGAGGGACGAAATGAAAAAAATCATTGCTATGCTCCTGCTGGTTGCTATGCTCTTCACTCTGGCCGCCTGTGGCGGTGGAGAAGCTGCTTCCAGCGCTGCTGCGGAATCCGCAGCAACCGCCAACGCTGATCAGCCCTATGCTGGCACCACCATTCGTGTCATTCTGGCAAGCCACGACTGGACCAGCGCCATCGAGAGCCGCCTGAGCGAATTCACCGATGCCACCGGCATCGACATCGAATTCGAGGTTTATCCGGAGGATCAGCTTTCCACCAAGCTGAACGTTGAGCTCGCTTCCGGTGGTCAGTACATCGACGTGTTCATGTGCCGCCCCCTGCAGGAAGTTCAGCAGTTCATCCAGAACGGCTATCTGGCCGATGTTTCTGATCTGATGGCTGACGCTGAGTTCCAGGGCGACGACTTCATCACCGCTGCTGCCGACTCCTACAAGAAGTCCGGCGCTACCGACGGCGTATACTACGGTGTGCCTCTGGTCACCGAGCGTCAGGTTCTCTACTATCG
>CAZEPQ010000091.1:0-8346 GCA_964514175.1 uncultured Oscillospiraceae bacterium | reverse complement strand
TGAGCAGTTCAACCTGCAGATGGCTTCCGGCGATTACGCCGACATCTACTGCGAGGCCGGCTCCGGCTACACCGGCGGCTACGATCAGGCTGTGGAAGACGAAGTGTTCCTGGATCTGGCTCCCTATCTGGAGGAATTTGCTCCCAACTATAACGCCATCATCAATGCCAACGAGGAAAACCTCCGTGATGCATCCACCGATGGCGGACGCATCGTGACCTTCGTTGCTGTGTATGATACTGGCGCTCCCTGTGAGAAGGGCCCCATGCTTCGTGCCGACTGGGCCGAGGAATTCGGCATGGATCCCGCTGAGATCAATACCTATGACGAGTACGAGGCCTACATCGAGCAGGCATACAACACCTACGGCGCAACCGTTCAGCTTCCCATGGCTGGCGTTCCCGGCTTTGAGTATCTGAATGCTGGCTATAACACCACTGCCGGCTTCGGCAACTCCTTTGAGGCGACCCTGCCCTGGTTCCAGATCGACGGAACCATGTACAGCGGCGTCCTCACCGAGGGCTTCATTGAGTACACCACCATGGTGGCTGATTGGTACTCCAAGGGCTGGATCTATCAGGACTTCATGTCTGAGGACTTCGGCATGCAGGGTGGTGCCGATATCGGCATGGTCACCAGCGGCGAGACCTCCCTGTGGTGGGCTGAGCAGGCCTATATGCAGCAGTACATTGAGAATGCCACCGATGAGGGCTTCATGGTGGCAGCCATTCAGGATGCTGTGAAGAACGAGGGCGACGAGACCCATCTGGGCCAGACCAACTATCAGAGCCTGTCCACTGCTTCTGCCTGCGTTATTACCACTGCTTGCGAGTATCCCGAGATTGCCATCCAGTGGATGGACTATCGTTACACCGAGGAAGGTGCCACCCTGGCGAACTGGGGTCTTGAGGGCGTTACCTTTGAGTATGACGAAAACGGCGACAAGCAGTACACCGATATGATCGTCAACAACCCCGAGGGCATGACCGCTACCCTGGCGCAGTTCCGTTATATGCTCCAGAACACTGTGTGCCTGACCTCCGTTGCCGCAAAGCAGCAGGGTCTCACCGAGCAGCAGATCGAGGCTGCCGACATCTGGATGACCAATAAGGACAACGCCTGGGGCGTTCCTTCCTCCCTGACCATGACCACCGATGAGGCCGAGCAGTACGGCTCTTTGGCTGGTGACATCATCACCTATGCTCAGGAAAACTTCCTGCGCTACATCATTGGCGATTATCCCATCGAAGAGCTGCAGAGCTTTGTTGACACCTGTAAGGAGATGGGTCTGGAGGACTGCCTTGCAATCCAGCAGGCGGCTCTGGACCGTTACTACGAGAGATAATTTCTGCGACCAAAAATTCCGGCGGGTTTTCCGCCGGAATTTTTTCTGAGAAATGAACCTTTTTCTGTTTCGCTGCGTCTTAATAGGTGAAATCGGTTTCAAATGATTGATTTAGGAGGTGAAGGATATGCGAGACTTTGAAACATTGCTGAAGGACTGTTATGGGCCGCTGGAGCGGTTTGTACGGTTTAAGATCGACGGACCCGATGCCGAGGATGTGTTGCAGGAGGTGCTTCTCACCGCCAGTCAGCGGCTCCATCTTCTGCGGGATGAAGAAAAATTCAAGCCATGGATCATCACCATTGCCCAGAACAAATGCCGGGACTATTACCGGAGGAAAAAGCCCGTTGGGGAAGTTCCTCTGGAGGAAGTGGAAAATTATCTGGTTCCCAGCCGTATGGGGCCTGTAGAGGCAGTGCGGGAGACTTTGGACTGCCTGTCGGAAAGGGAGCGTCAGCTTCTCTATATGACCTACTATGAGGAAATGAGCCAACAGGAGATAGCTCGGAAGCTGGATATTCCCCTGGGCACTGTGAAGAGCCGGATGCATGCCGCAAAGCGCAGCTTTAAAGCCGCCTATCCCTACCCACCCAATTTGAAAGGAGATTTCACCATGAAAAATATGCCGGAAATGATGCCCCAATATACCATTACTCCCAGCAGTGAAGCCCCCTTCGACGTGAAGTGGGAGGAAGTTATGGGGTGGTTCATTGTGCCCAAGGTTGGGGAGAAACTCAGATGGGCCATGTATGATTTCCCGGAGAAGAAACGTACCATGTATGTGGATATGGAGGCCACGGGCAAGGTGAAGATCCACGGCATCGAGGGCGTTGAAATTCAGGTGCGGGAATATGATCCCCAGCCCTCAGAGCAGGTGGACGCGCAGAATCCCGTGGAGCGGACCCTGGTTGCCAGTCTTACCGATACCCATTGCCGCATTCTGTCTGAAAGCCACATGAAACAGGGGGTAAAGGAGGTCTATACCTTCCTGGATGGAGATGAATTTCTTAAAAATTGGGGCTTTGGCCCGAACAATGTGGGTAATGAGATAAATTTGAAGCCCAAAGGACTGATTCATGTGGAGGAAGAGGGGATCACGGTTGGTGATACCCAGTGGCCTCTGGATGTTGTGGGACGTTACAATGTGACCATCGGCGGGAAGTCCTACGATACGGTATGCGTCTGGGATGTGGAGTGCTATGAGTACCAGAACGGTGTGTGCAGCCAGCAGTTCCTGGACAAAAACGGCAGGACTGTTTTATGGCGGCGCTTCAATCGGGATGATTGGGCATTCCATCATTTTCAGGAACTGTGGACGGACAAACTGCCGGACAATGAGCGGATCATTATCAACGGAAGAACCTATGTCCACTGGTACGACTGCATTACGGATTATGTGCTGTAATGTTTGATGATTTGCAATGGCTCGTAGGGGCCGATGCCCACATCGGCCCGGCGATACAGGGTAAGAGGTAAAAATCAGGGCAAATACGCGGCGGAAACTCTGCGTATTTGCCCTGAATATTTTGTTGCGAAAATGCACACGATGGGCCGATGAGGGCATCGGAAAACACGAAGGTAGAAGGATTATCCCAGTGCCACATCCAGAATCATCATCAGTGTAAAGCCAAGTGCAAAGGCGATGGTGCCGATGTTGGAGTGTTTCCCGGCTGCGGATTCGGGGATCAGTTCTTCCACCACCACATAGAGCATGGAACCGGCGGCAAAGGCCAGAAGATAGGGGAGAACCGGCACAATGAACCGGGATAGCAGCAGGGTGATAATGGCGGCGGTAGGCTCCACGATGCCGGAGAGCACACCGTAAAGAAAGGCTTTTTTCTTTCCAACTGCTGCCTTCATGGGCATGGAGATCACCGCACCCTCGGGGAAGTTCTGAATGGCGATGCCCAATGCCAGCGCATAGGCTGCCGCGGTGGAGAGGCCGCCTTCAGCGCCGAGACCAGCCAGCACCACGCCTACTGCCATGCCCTCAGGGATGTTGTGAAGGGTCACTGCAAGCATCAGCATGGTGGACTTTTGTGCCTTGCAGGGTGTGCCCTCGGGGCAGGGACTGTCCAAATGCTGATGAGGGATGAACTGATCCAGGATCAGCAGGAATGCCATGCCCAACAGCAGACCTATGGCAGCAGGCACAAAGGCCAGCCTGCCCAGGCCTTCACTTCGTTCCATGGCAGGGATCAGCAGGCTCCAGACAGAAGCCGCCACCATGACGCCGGCAGCAAAGCCCAGAAGGGCCTTTTGCAGCTTGTCGCCGATCTCATTTTTAAGAAGGAATACACAGGCGGCACCCAACGCAGTTCCCAGAAAGGGAATCAGGCAAGCATAAAGCGCATCCAAATTCATATAGACACCTCATAAATAGGAATGGTTCTTGTTTATGATAATATTATACCATATCGTTTCCAATTGTAAAGGAAAATATCTTGTGTTGCAAGGGAGCTTGTGATACAATAGGCCCCTCATTTCAAAGCAGGAGGTGAGAGCAATGAAATTCTGCGTATTTACGGATCTGCATTATGACGCAATACCGGATGGGGATCGGCGCATTGAGGAGCTGCTGGCGCACTGTCACAGAGAAAAAGTGGATTTTGTCGTGGAACTGGGCGACCTGTGCCATCCGGTGAAGGCCAATGAATCCGTCATGGCTGCATTTCAAAGCTCCGGCCTTCCATGCCATTTTTGCCTGGGGAATCACAATCTGGATAATTGCGGGAAGGAAGATGCTATGGCTTTTCTGGGCATGGAGCGGGCCTATTATTCCGTGACTCACGGGAGTGTGAAGTTTATATTTTTGGATGCAAATTACACCGTGATGAAAGACGGGCTGCCGGGGCCATATATTCCCCAGGAGCAGCTTCAGTGGCTTGAACAGGAGCTTATGGACAATGATCTGTATTATGTGATTTGCAGTCACCAAAGTCTCTCCAATGATTATGTGACGAAAACGAAGATACGGGGCATTGTGAATCGGGCAGAAGTTCGGGAAATCTTAGAGAAACGGAAGGAACACATTCTGTTTTGTATCAATGGACACGAACACGGCTCCGATGTCAGGGAAATCGGCGGGGTACATTATTATCAGCTCAATTCCGCCGCTTATTACTGGCAGAACGTGCGGGAAATGTTCGTTTATGAGCAGGAGACGCACAGGCGATATCCATATCTGAAAAACCTGGTGCTGTATCGGGAGCCGCTGCACGTGATGGTAACCATAGACGACAAGATGAATGTGGAAATTAGCGGTATGGAGGGGCATTACCTCACTGTGGGACCTGAGGAAATTGGAATGGGGGACAGATGGAACGGGGTGTCCATTTTTCCAAGGACGGAGTCACTTGTAATAAGTCGTGCTGGTACAGAAATTTGTGTGTGAGGAAGAAGGCTTTTCCTTGATTGGCTACGCAAAATTGATTCTTTCGGCTGTAGGCAGTTTGTGTCCGGTGTGGTTCAGTGCGAACAAAGGGCGTCGTTTGTGGGACATCTGGCCGTCGGAGATACAATGAGCACAATGCCAAAAATGAGCCTCCGGCGGCTGTCGGAGGCTCTGCGTATCAGTCTTTGCATTTAGGGCAGGCAGAATAGCCATTGGCCTCTGCCAGCTTGGTGCTGTAGGCCAGGAAGTTCCGCTTGGTGAAGTCTTCGCAGTCATACTTGTGATAATACTTTGTGTCGCTGCTGAGCATCACGAACACCACATAGGTGTCATAGAAGCCCACTTCATCCTCATAATCATCGACGGTTGCTTTCATGGCATCATAATCTTCCTGAAGCTGCTCGTTCTCTGCCTCAGTCTCAGCGAGCTTCGTCTCGGTTTCGCTCAGGGTGGTCTGAACCTCCGTGATCTGCTGAGACAGAGCCTTCACGTCCTCCTGGGCTTCCGCCAGTTCCCGTTCGGCGGTCTCCTTATCATAGGAGGACTGGTTCACGCTTGATTCCATGGCGTTGATTTGGCTGGTGAGGGAGGAAACCTCGCCGGAAAGGGAATCGCGTTCTTCCTTGATGGTTTCAAGGGAGGCTTCCAGCTCTGCTACCTGCTTTCCAAGGCTCTCCACAGAGGCTTGGGCAGAGGCACGTTCCGTCTGGGCTTTGGTAAGCTCTACCCGGAGACCACGGGTGTTGTTCAACACATACACGGCGGACCCAACGGCAATTGCGGTGATAATGCCCATAATTATGGTTAAGATCGCCAGACGTTGGTTATATTTCGGGCCTTTTTTAGGGGGAGGGGCTTTTTTATCCGCCGAAGGGGCCTTCTTCTCCACTGGGGGAGCCGGCGCTTCAGGTTCCGGCTGAGGCTCGGCAGGCGCGTTGGGTTCCGGAGGGGGATAGAGCCGCTGGGCGACTTTCTTCGGAGTATTATCCACGGTCGAGGTGGGGTCTCCTGAGGAAGGAGCAGTATCGGATGAGGCGGCGGGCTTTTTCGTGGAAAACACAATTTTGCCGCAGTTGGAGCAAAAGGTGGTATAGTCCTCCAACTCAGTGCCGCAATGAGGGCAAATCATTATGATACCTCCTTATCGAGTAGATATACATAGTATACAACAGAATTATATTTCTGTAAAGAAAATGTCGAAAAACACAGTCCTCTGTCAATAGATATTCTGTTCTGAGTTTTGTAATAAATGCATAAAATTTATGAATGAATTGTGATAAAACCACAAAAATTAGCATGCAAACATTTAGAGGATAAAATTTTGGAAAAAACCACAGAAATCACTTGACATTCTATAAATGTACATGTATTATTTTAACTGCAAATCGTTTGCGTGCAAACATTCAGCATGCGAACTTAAGATTGGAGGGTTGCACTTGGGTGTGCGTTTTAAGGATGGAAGTCCGGAACAGCTCTTTCATGTGCTGGAGCGGAAGCACCGGGCGGCAGTGGATGGGCTGCTGGTGAAGAATGGGCTTTGCAACATTGGCCAGCCGGTGATCCTGACCATTCTGTCCCAGCAAAAAGACGGCACCATCGAGTCGCAAAAAGAACTGGCCAGACGGCTTCGTGTTTCCCCGGCAACTGTGACGGTATCTCTCAAATCCATGGAACGAGATGGATATGTAAAGAAGCTGTCCAATGCCGAGGATCTTCGTTGTAAGCCCATCTCCATTACGGAAAAGGGGATGCAGGCAGCGAAGCTCATTGACCAGGTGTTTGAAACTTTGGACCATGGCATGTACCGGGGCTTCAACCCTGCAGAACGGGAAAAGATCTCTGAGCTTTATAAGCGGATGATCGATAATCTCGACGCCATTGTGGCCAAAGAACATGAAAGTTAGGAGGAAACCATCGTATGTTTAAACAACTGGCGGGGTACATAAAAGGGTATGAAAAATACTTTATTTTGGCCCCCTTGACTGTGGTGGGCGAGTCCATTGCGGAGTTGCTCCTGCCATACCTGATGGGACGCATCGTAGACGTGGGCGTTGCCAATGGCGACAAATCCTATATGTTTATGATGGGCGCACTGATGATCGTCATTGCCGCGTTGGGTATTTTTGTGGGTGTGATCTCTGCAAAGTATTCCGCAAAGGCATCCCAGGGCTTTGGCTTCAATCTCCGTGAGGCCATTTTCAAGAAGGTTCAGACCTTCTCCTTTGCAGATGTGGATAAGTTCTCCACGGCATCTCTTGTTACCCGCTGCACCACCGACGTCAAGCAGCTTCAGCAGACTGCCATGGAGCTGACCCGCGTTCTGGTTCGTGCACCGTCTCTGTTCCTGATCTCCTTTGTGATTTGTCTTAAGATGAACTGGAGGCTCACAATGATCTTTGTGGTGGCCATTCCCATTATGCTGTGCGTGATCCTGACCATTATGAAGCTGACACGGCATCTGTTCAAGGTCATGCAGACCAAGATCGACAACCTCAACGAGGATGTTCAGGAAAATCTGATCGCCATCCGCGTGGTCAAGAGCTTCGTCCGCATGGAACACGAGAAACAGAAGTTCAAGAAGGCCAACGACGACCTGATGAAGACCTCTATTTCCGCCACCATTCGTCTGAGCATCATGCATCCCGCTTCCCAGCTTGTGCTGTATGCTACCACTCTGCTGATCTACTGGTTCGGCGGTCATATGGTGGGTACCGGTGCCCTGCTCAGTGGTGAGCTGCTTAGTTTCATCAGCTACGTCAACAATATTCTCATGTCCGTTATGATGTTCTCCATGGTCCTCACCGGCATGACCCGTGCTCAGGCCTGCGGCGACCGTGTGGTTGAAGTTTTGAACCATCAGCCCGACATCGTGGGCAGCGAAGAGGACACCGATACTGATCGTCCCATCCGTGGTGAGATCCGGTTCGAGAATGTTTCCTTCCAGTATCCCCAGTCCGGCCGCAGAGATATGGTACTGGACGATGTGAGCTTTACCGTGCCTGCCGGTTCCTTCGTGGCAATCGTTGGCTCTACCGGTGTTGGTAAGACCTCTATGGTCAGCCTGATCCCCCGTTTCTACGACACCACCTCCGGCAACGTCTATGTGGACGGTGTCAATGTCAAGGACTATAACCTGACGCACCTGAGAAGTCATATCGGTATGGTGCTTCAGAGCAACCTGCTGTTTACCGGTGATATCCGGTCCAATCTCCAGTGGGGCGCTCCCGGGGCCGATGATGAGGCTCTGCTGGAGGCCACCAAGGACTCCCAGGCCTATGAGTTTATTTCCAGGTTCCCCGAGGGACTGGATACCGCCATTGAGCAGGGCGGCGTCAACGTATCCGGTGGTCAGAAGCAGAGACTGTGTATTGGCCGTGCCATGCTGAAGGATCCCTCCATTCTGATCCTGGACGATTCCACCTCTGCGGTGGACTCTGCCACTGAGGGTAAGATCCGTGAGACCTTCTACAGCAAGTATAAGAATACCACCGTGCTGCTGGTGGCTCAGAGAATATCCTCTGTTCAGTATGCCGATCAGATCATCGTTCTGGAAAAGGGCAAGCTCAGCGACATGGGCACCCACGACGAACTGATGGCCCGCAGCAAG
>CAZEPQ010000090.1:2412-8368 GCA_964514175.1 uncultured Oscillospiraceae bacterium | reverse complement strand
GATCTCCATGTTGTTGACGTTGAAAGCGCCAATGGCATAGCCTCCGGCATAGGCCTTCTTAAACATTTCGGCGGTAGTGACGAGAGCCATAAAATCATCTCCTGAATCTTTGGATTTTTGATTTGCTATTTTCACGCAAAATACAGGGATACGAAAGCGCGAAAACGATTTTCTTTTTTGATAATATCACAATAAAATTAAATTGCAAGTATTTACATTTCTTTTTTTGAATGATATGATACTTTCACAATATTCTTAGGAGGCAATTCACATGAATGAGCTGAAAGGCGCATGTATCGTCGGCCAGTCCGGCGGTCCTACTTCCGTGATCAACTCCAGCGTGTACGGTGTCATTGACACTGCGCTGAAGGATCCCAACGTTACCCGCGTTCTGGGTGCTGCCAACGGCATCAAGGGCGTTCTGGATGACCGCCTGTATGATATGGCCGAGGAAGACCCCGCTGAACTGGCGCTGCTGAAGTATACCCCCTCTTCCGCCCTGGGTTCCTGCCGCTACAAGATGAAGGATCCCGATGTGGATGATACCGATTACAAGCGCATTCTGGAGATCTTCAAGAAGTACGATGTCCGCTATTTCTTCTATAACGGCGGCAACGACTCCATGGACACCTGCTCCAAGGTCTCCCGCTACCTCAAGTCTGTTGGCTATGAGTGCAACGTCATCGGCGTACCCAAGACCATCGACAACGACCTTTACGGCACTGACCACTGCCCCGGCTTTGGTTCCGCCGCAAAGTATATCGCTACCACCTGCATGGAAGTTTCCCTGGACGCCAAGGTTTATGACACCGGCATGATCTGCATCATTGAGATCATGGGCCGTAACGCAGGCTGGCTTGCCGGCGCTGCCGCTCTGGCTTCCGCTTCCGGCGAGGGGCCCGATCTGGTCTATCTGCCCGAGATCGACTTTGATGTCGAGAAGTTCCTGGACGATGTGGAGCGCATCTACAAGGAAAAGGGCAAGGTCATCATCGCTGCTTCTGAGGGCATCCACGACAAAGACGGCAAGTTCATCTCCGAGTATGCCGGCGAAGCCGCTAAAGACGCCTTTGGTCACACCCAGATGGGCGGTCTGGCTCAGGTCCTTGAGAGCATGCTCAAGACCCGTGTGAACTGCAAGAGCCGTGCCATTGAGCTGAGCCTGATGCAGCGCTGCGGCGCTCACTGCGGCTCTCAGACCGATATCGACGAGGCTTACGCTGTGGGTAAGGCTGCTGTTGAGGCCGCAACCTCCGGCGAGACCGGCTACATGGTCGCCATTAAGCGCACCGGTTCTGATCCCTACACCTGGGAAACGGAGCTGCTGCCTCTGGAGAAGTGTGCAAATTATGAGAAGAAGGTTCCCCTGGAGTGGATCAATGCCGAGGGCAACGGCGTGACCCAGGAGTTTATTGACTATGCTCTGCCCCTCATTCAGGGCGAAACCAAGATGACCAAGGTAACTGGTCTTCCCAAGTTTGCCAAGCTGAAGAAGGTTCTTGCGAAGTAATTGATAAAGAATTCGGGCTTGTCGCGATTTCTGCGGCAAGCCCATTTTCTAATCCAATATTTCGTCAATGGCCTGCCGGATATTTTTTACCCGGATCACCGTCATGCCCTCCGGCGGAACAACCTTGGCGCTGCCCTGGTGCGGGATCAATACCCGGTCAAAGCCCAGTCGGGACAGCTCCGCAAGCCGCTGAGACAGGTTATTGACGGCCCGAATCTCACCGGTCAGGCCCACCTCACCAATGGCAGCCACGTTGTTGGGAACCGGCTTGTCCCGGAAGCTGGAGGCCACCGCCATCACAAGTGGCAGGTCCGCCGCAGGTTCCGAAATGGTAAGACCGCCGATCACGTTGATATAGCCATCACAGCCGGAAAGCCGCATACCTCCCCGCTTATCCAGCACCGCCATCAG
Source organism: uncultured Oscillospiraceae bacterium (assembly GCA_964514175.1). Taxonomy (GTDB): domain Bacteria; phylum Bacillota; class Clostridia; order Oscillospirales; family Oscillospiraceae; genus HGM13006. The sequence continues at coordinate 6,447 of CAZEPQ010000090.1, read as the reverse complement.
AAGGGTGGCACGGTTAAAGTCAAAGCCGTCGGTGGTACGTCTGGGCGTATTGAAGCTGGAGGACACCACAAGAGCCTGAATTTCCGCCAGAATGGGACGGGTTCCCTCCATGGCACAGGCTACACAGGTACCGGGGGCATTCAAAGGACGGCCCGATAAAAGCATTTCCGAGGGATTTTCCACCTCTACCAGACCGCTTTCATGCATATCGAAGACACCCAGCTCGTTTGTGGAGCCAAAACGGTTCTTGGCAGCGCTGATAAGCCGATAAGAAGTATTGCGGTCGCCTTCAAAGTACAGCACGCAGTCCACCATGTGTTCCAGCACCTTGGGACCGGCAATAGAGCCTTCCTTGTTGATGTGTCCTACCACAAAGACCGTGATGTTCTGGGCCTTTGCCAGATGCATCAGCGTCATGGTGCATTCCTTTACCTGAGTGATACTGCCGGGGGCGGAGGTTCCGTCCTGCGTATAGAGGGTCTGGATGGAGTCGATCACCAGTACATCCGGCTTGATGTCCTCTACCGTCTCCATGATTTCTTCCATGGCGGTTTCACTGAGGATGTAAAGGTTGTCACCCACGACCCCCAGACGGACAGCACGCATCTTGATCTGGGTTTCCGATTCCTCACCGGATACATAAAGCACCGTCAGGCTGCGGGAAACATAGGAACTGAGCTGCAAAAGCAGCGTGGACTTACCGATACCCGGAGCGCCACCCACCAAAACCAGCGAGCCCCGGACTGCGCCGCCCCCAAGAACTCTGTCAAGCTCTGACATGCCCGTGGAGAACCGAATCTCGTCGATGGTATCCAGTTCTTTGATTTGCTTTGCGGCTCGTTTGGGGCCTGTGGAACGGATAGTGCCCTTGGTCTTGGACTGGGACGCCGCCTTGTGCTCCACAATGGTGTTCCACTGGCCGCAGGCGGGACAGCGGCCCTGCCATTTCATTGTCTCGTTTCCACAGGAGGTGCAGTAAAATACGGTTTTTTCTTTCATAAATACTTACCTCTTTTTATACGCCGGAGGAGTCCTCCGATAGATGATTTGCCACGGTGACCGCAATGGTCACAGCTATTTTTTTCTGATAGTCTTCTGATTTCAGGTTTTGCAGCTCATCAGGATTGGTAAGAAACCCGCATTCTACCAAGACCCCCGGAACTTGAATGTGTCCCATGAGATAAACATCGGGACTGATCTGCTTGCAGGCGCGCCCATTGGTACTGTCCAGATTCAACTGAATGTTTTCCTGGATGCGCTGTGCTAACAGTTTTGCATCCCCCACGGTACCATAAAAAACCTGGGCGCCGTGATATTTGCTCTCCGAATAGGTGTTGCAGTGAATGCTGAGAAGCAGGGCTTCCGGGTGGCTGTTCACGAGCGATACTCGATTTCTGATGTCAGAAACCTTTTTCTGAGAAATGGATTGAGCGGTAGCATCGGACAAGTCCGTATCCATATCCCGAATTAAAAGGGTATTTTCCCCCAGCAGGCCCAAAACCGCGTCGGTTTTCAGGGTGATGGCAAGATTTAGGTCGCTTTCCTTCGTTCCGTCTCCGCCGGATGCTCCGCCGTCTACGCCTCCATGTCCCGCATCCAGGATCACGAGATGGGAAATCTCTTCTACGGTGGATACAGTAGAGGCTGCACGAAGCCCATTGACGGCAAATGCCATCAGCAGCGTTAAGGACAGAACGTACATACAGGATAAAAATCTCGCTTCACCATGTTTCATAAAAACACCCCCATAGTTATTATGCGGCGGTTTATGAAACATGCTTCCGGGATAAAAAGTAATAGTGAATAGTGAAGAAGTGTTGGATCTTTTTCACTATTCACTATTTTATCTTTTCTCAGCGCAGACGCTTGTCCTTATCACGGGACTTGTAAATAAACTTGTAGAAAATACCCTTGTTCTCGTAGCCGTTCTTATAGGCCAGATAACCCACGATGGGCTGAACCACCACGGGAACCAGATAGAAAATAGCATAGCCCCAGATGGAGGTCTCAATGGCCATCTTCATAGCACCAACGAAGGTAACAAAGGGACTGTAGAATACCATCCACAAAACGCCGAAGAAATCGGACCAAAGGACGGAGCCACGGTTCAAGACGCACATCAGCAACACGCAGAGGACGCCGGGAATCTGCGCCATCAGGCCCGTTTTCAGACCACGCTTGGGCTCATATTCGATGTATTTATATTTTACCAGGTTGCAGTCACGCATTGCAGCCTTGTAGATGTCGATGTAGTCAAAATAGATCCACAGGATGATCAGCATAGCGGAGATTACCCATTCAAACCACAGCGGCAGGGTAAAGGCGCTGGTAAGAATGATGTAGATCAGGTAAAGTGCGGTGATTTTGATACTGACATACCAATGCTTTCTCATAAAAGAGAAATCGGTACTGGTCATTACATTGGGATCGGCGGAACGTGCGGAGAATTCCGGCTTTTTGTTGTTGGAAGCCATGGCATAGGTCCTTTCTGGAGACGAATATTACTAACGGACATTATATCACAGAAAAACCTCCATGAAAAGCCATAAAAAATGAACAGATTTAAAATTTCGGCATAGGATGCTACGAGACAACGAAAAGGAGGTTATTTTGTTGGATCATAATATAAAACCTGTGCAATGCAATCCCACCACCACCGGCACTATCCCGGAATGCGGCATGCTCGCAGTAAGCTATGTGCCGGTGCAGCGCAGTACGGAGGGCAGTTATGGGGCAGACCAGGCTTTGGCCCGGGGCACTCTTTTCCCAGGGCTGGATCTCCCCTACCGTGGAATGGTCAATAACGCAAACGAGAACCCCACACCGCTGCAGGAGCTGATGGCCCTGGGTTTTGCGGTACATGAGCTGGGGCTCTACCTGGATACTCACAAGGATAAGGAAGCAGAAGAGATGTTCTTAAAGTACAACAAGCTCTATCAGGAAGGTGTATCCGAATACGAGCGCCGCTATGGCCCTCTGCAAATGACCAGCAGCGGTTCCGATGGCTTTGAATGGGTCAACGACCCCTGGCCATGGGATTTATCGGCCAATCAATCGGGCTGGAATCAGCTCAAGCCAAAGCGTCGGGAGGTGTAAGGCATGTTTATTTATGAAAAACGGCTGCAATATCCCATTAAGATCGAACGGCCCAACCCCAAACTGGCTTCCATCATAATCAGTCAGTATGGCGGCCCATATTCCCAAAACCTATAAAAATCCCCCCATAAAAATGGAGGGATTTTTATTTGACAAAGCATGCCCAATCATATTGCTTCAGTCTGAGTGTCGCAAAATTATACCATATTTTTTGCTGTTACACAACAAAAAAGGAGGGCCGAAGCCCTCTTTTTCAAATGAGCGGGGCGTTTTGCCCCGCTCTGTAGTTTTCTTAAAGGCCGCCGCTATAGGCCACAAGGCCTACCTTGTAAGCGCTGGAGTCGTCCACCTTATACTTTACGATATACATACCATTTACAATGCCCAGGCACTCGCAGCTTTCATATTTGTTCAGGCTGCCGACCTTGGTGCCTTTTTCCGTATCTGCATACACAGGCTCAACCGTGGACCCGTTTTTCCAGGTCTTCGTGGTGGAATAAGCAGTAGTGCTGCCGGCACCAGCAGAAGTCGTGTACACGGTAGCAGCCACGGGGGTATATACCTCATTGCCGTTCCCGTCGAAGACGCTGTAGCCGTCGGGGCAGACACGCTTTGCGCCTGCCAGGTTGACATAGGCGCCCTGCTGGCTGTTGGCATCGTCCCAGGTCTTACGGATACGGTAGATTGTGCCGGTAACCGTGGCTGTCTGAGCTGTATCAGCTGCAGTAGTGGTTTTCTTTGCCGCGTAGCCATAATAAGCTGCCACGGTATCAGCCACGCACTGTGCTACCTTGGTCAGGTTGGCATCCACCAACAGCCACTTGGCCATGGTATTGTTGGTATGGAAGGTGTGTTCCACGATTAGGCAGGGCACACCCACGGCGGCGGCACCACGGATGACACCGTAAAAATCAGCATTCCCGGCGCTGTTGTACTTGC
>CAZEPQ010000090.1:0-2312 GCA_964514175.1 uncultured Oscillospiraceae bacterium | reverse complement strand
GCGGCACCACGGATGACACCGTAAAAATCAGCATTCCCGGCGCTGTTGTACTTGCAGAAAATCTGCGATTCCTGGAGCCCCATGCACTGCTCCAGGGCTTCACTGATATTCTCAGCCAGATCTGCGCACTTACCGTTGATGGGGTAGATCACCACAGGGCGATTGACGCTCTCAGTGCTGCAGGCATTGGTGTGAAGACTGAGCATGATATCATACCCGGATGCCATTTTGCCTCTGGTGGTAACAGCATCATCCCCATCGCTGTCCTTGGGATAGTCATTGATGCTGGACTTGGTGCAGCCTACCACAAAACCATAGGCCTTGAGCATAGGGATCAGCTTCTGAGACAGCGCCCACATCTGGGTGCCCTCGGCATAGCCAGTGGACATCTTGTTCCAGCCCTCATAATGACCGGGGTCTATCATGATTTTGATAGCCATAGTTATTCCTCCTTATCGATGGCAGAGATATCCGCCTCTGTTTCTCCTGCAGCGGACTCGCCGGCGTCGTTCACGGCCTTCAGTCCAATTTTCAAGATTCTCACGAACCATTCCGGGACATTTGCCCCCAGCTTTACGGCGTTTTCACAGATACTGCCCATTTCGGTAATGATATACCAGGCCAGCACCAACGGAAGCACCAGGCCCGGCCAGTTGAAGCCCAGCGGCAGATGATCACCGATTACCACGATCACTCCATCGGCGATACCTGCCACAGCCACCACGAGGATCATTCCGCCCTTGTGCCACAGGCCTTGACGTGCGACCTCAGAGCACCATGACTTGTCCTTGATGGCTGCCACGGTGCCTGAGATATAATCCATTGCCATCAGCGCCACCCATACAACGGCCATGATACCCTTCCACCCCAGGAAGGTCCCCAAAGCGGTGAAAAACGCTGCCAGTGTGGCCTTAATGGCCAACATTGTTTCATTCATATTTTGTACCTCCTTATAATTAGACCGCCATGAGAACCACGCTGTTCCCATGACGGTCATTTTTAAACAATATGCTTCTTGTGCTCGGCTCGAACGCTTTCCATTGAGATTTCGGCATAGATCATCGTTGTGTCAATGCTTTCGTGCCCCAATAGTTTTGATATATCTTCCACCGGCATTCCGCTCTGCAATGCAGTTGTAGCCGTTGTATGGCGAAAGATATGCGGTGTCACTCGCTTTTCAAGTTGTGCCCGATCCGATATGATCCGAACAATTTTCTCAATTCCGCCCCGGCTCAGTCCGTGAACCGGCTTGCGTATAGACGCAAACAGGAATTCGCATGAATCTGACCTGCTTTCTAAATAGGCCTTCAACGTCACCTCGGCCTTCGCATTAAGATAACTGGTCCTAAGCGGAAGCAAGGTGGAACGTGGCAACCGTGGGAGTGGGAGAACCCACCCATGCTGCCAGGGGTGGAGTACCGAACAACGGAACGCCACAACGGCAAGGTTGTCTATCGAAAAATGATTGAATATACCAATGAGGACACATTTGGCGAGGCGGGAACATGGACTGAACTTAGTATAGAGCATGGCGTTAGCAACTTTTCTGATACCGTAAGATGCGATGCTACTCAGGAGGGATATACGTTCCCGTTCATCTCGTTAGCTGGATATATTGCGGCTGTTTCGTGGGTTACTTCGACGTACATATATCTTCGGACTAATACGGCGTGGACAAGCCGAACGTGGAAATTCGATCTCGCGTACACGAAAAATAGTTGAGGAGGATCGGAACAATGAGTACAAAAGAAGTTAAAGGCTATATGACTATTTTTAATCCTGCCTCTGGACTGGAAGAACAGCGGGAAGTCACGGCTGTAGCTGCAACTGACGATAGCACCACAGAACCCACCCAGTTGGATTTGATCGAAGCCCAAGTCACATACACCGCTATGATGACCGACACACTCTTGGAGGTGTAACCGATGTTTGAAAAAATCAAAAAGTGGTATATGCAGGGCCTTTGGTCTGAGACTATGGTGCAGAACGCAGTTGTTAAAGGTGTAATTACTGCTGAACAGGCATCTGAGATTTTAACCTAATTCCTCTGTTTCCAGTAGTTTACGGACTGCATCCTGTAACCGTTCTGGAACATCATCAATTGTTTTCAGCCCCTTTCTGATTAGGGCTGCATAAATTTTTGCCATGATTAGACACCTCCCAAAATGAGTTCATACACTTCCGCGAGAGCCATCTGCACGTCCGTAATGCTGTCGATATTTGCGTTATGCAACTTCTCCATGCGCTCAAGTGCTTTCTGCTGTTCGGATTTTTCACCAAGCACAATCCAAGAGCGTCCATCACGGACGATA
>CAZEPQ010000089.1:0-8524 GCA_964514175.1 uncultured Oscillospiraceae bacterium | reverse complement strand
GGGCAGTCTTACCGATGTTTTCAATATCACCGGTACGGATGCACTTCTGACAGGTGGTGACACGATGCCGGGGAGGCTCCTGCTCACCGGTAAAGAAGGGCTTCATGGGCGCCATACCAGAGTTGATCAGCAGCAGGGATGCGTCATTCTGAGGGATCAGAGAGAAGCTTCCCAGGCGGAGATGGCCCTTAGACTCCATAAAGGACAGGAACATCTCACGCAGTTCGTTGAGTCCAAAATTTTTCATGTTTATTTTCCTCCATTTTTTCCGATTATCCGCATAATAAAAACCGCCCCTGCAAGTGCAGGGGCGGGAGAATCCTCACGCGGTACCACCCTGATTCATCTGTAAACAGATATCTCAGTCGCCTTAACGCGGACGAACGTACCGGTCTTCCCGGTCAGCTCCGGAGTGGCCCGAGCAGCTTTCATCCTCCGGGGCTTGCACCCTCCCCCGGTCGCTGAAAAGCAAAGCGGCTCTTCTTTCCATCAACGCAATTTACATATCAGAAATATTTTAGCACGATTTACATATTTGTCAATGGCTTTTCTACTGTATAGGATGCCCTTTTTTGAAAAAACTAGACATGGTGATACATGATGTTTATATCTTTTATTCGGACCATCATCCTATATCTGATTATTGTTGTGACCTTGCGGGTACTGGGTAAGCGGCAAATTGGGGAACTGGAGCCATCTGATTTGGTAGTGGCGATTATGATATCCGATCTGGCCGCCGTTCCCATGCAGGATATCGGCATTCCGCTGTTTTCCGGCATCCTGCCGATATTGACACTGCTTGCGCTGGAACTTCTCAGTTCGGAAATCAGTATGCACAGCCTTAAATTCCGTGCTTTTTTATGCGGGAAACCGGTTTTTATCATTCTGGATGGAAAAATAGATCAAAAAGCCATGGAGAAAAATCGACTTACCATTGACGAGTTGTTTTGCGCCCTTCGACAAAGCGGTGTCCTAAACATCAACGAGGTACAATACGCGGTACTGGAGACCAACGGTCAGCTTTCCACCTTCCTCTACCCCAAATATGCCCCTCTGGTGGCGAAAGACGACAGCAAATATCCCAAGCCGCCGAAATACCCCGTCACCATTGTCAGCGACGGACACATTTTAGAAGAAAATCTCCGTGTCATTGGCTATGATCTGGGCTGGCTGCGGACCCAACTATCTCTGGCAGGAATCACCCAAACAGATGTGTTTTTGATGACAGGCACCCAGGGCGGAGAAACCTTCATCGTCAAAAAGGAGGCAAAAGAATGAAACGGCTTTGGTGTTCCATTGGCCTTCTGCTGACCATCACAGGCTTCTGCATCTATTCTGCCTACCGTGTGAATCAGATCTGCAAAGATTCCACCGCCCTTCTTCGGGAAGCGGAGACGCAATGTTACCTGGGGGATTATCAGGGTGCAGAAAATACCGTACAGCTTTCCCGTGATCTATGGAAAAAACACGAAGGATTTTTGGGGATCACCCTGCGGCACACGGAAACGGATGATATTGACGTAATGTTTCCAGCCCTGATGGAAGCAGCACGGCAAAAGAACCCGGAGGAATTTCTGCTGAGAAACACGGAACTGATCGCCGCATTCAAATCACTGAGCAGAATGGAGCTTCCTTATCACTTCAATATATTTTAAAAGCAGGGGCCAAACCAGCCCCTGCTTAAAATACATGTTAATGCCGCAGCATTTCCTCTGCGCTCATAAGGGTGTTTTCGGTGATCTTTGCGCCGCCGATGAGCCGTGCAATCTCCGCTTTCCGTCCCTCTATATCAAGAGGCGTGACGCTGGTGTAGGTTCTCCCCTGCTGCTCCGCCTTGGAGATCAGAAAATGGGTATCCGCCATGGCGGCAATTTGGGGCAGATGGGTTACACACAAAACCTGTTTGCCCATGGCAACACTGTGGAGCTTTTCAGCCACCTTTTGTGCCGCACGACCACTGACGCCGGTGTCCACCTCGTCAAAGATCATGGTGGGAATATGATCCTTCTCTGAAAGCACATTCTTCATAGCCAGCATAATTCTGGCAAGCTCACCGCCGGAGGCCACCCGGTTCATCTGCCGCAGTTCCTCACCCACATTGGCAGACATCATAAAGCGGCAGGCGTCACCGCCGGTCTCATCCAAATGCTTTAAAGGAGAAATCTCACAGACAAACTGAACTCTTGGCATGTCCAACTGCCGCAACTCAGAAATAAGCCTTGTTTCAAACTCCCGTGCCGCTTTGGTTCGTGCCTCAGTCAGCTCTGCAGCCAGCGCCTTGGCGGTCTTGGCCTTCTTACGGAACTCCACCTGAAGCCGCGCTATGGTGTCGTCCGCAACCTGGATCTCATCCAACTCCTTCTGGCATTTATCCATATAGGCGAGAATTTCAACACAGGTAACGCCGTATTTTCTCCGCAGTCGATGAATTACATCCAGCCGTGATTCCACTGCCTCCAGCTCCCCAGGAGAAAAATCAAAGCTGTCCCGCAAATCACGGACCCGCTCTGCGGCATCCAGAACGCTGTAGCTCAGTTCTTCCACCTGCTTAAAGGCCTCTTCCACCTCTGCCGAAACATTGGCGACCGATGCAAGGGCCTGCTTTGCAGTGGAAACAAGGGCATTTGCCCCTTCGCTGTCGTCACCGCCGTAGAGAGCCGACGCAGCCTCAGAAAGAGCTGTCATCAACTTTTCTCCGGAGCGCATGATCCGGCGTTTTTCCTCCAGTTCATCGTCCTCACCGGGTTTTAAATCGGCACGCTGGATCTCCTGGATCTGATAATTCAACGTTTCGATTCGACGGACCTTTTCCGCCTCATCCATCTGGAGGGAACGAATTCTCTTTCGAATGGCGTCCATCTCATGGAAGGCATCCTGATAACGCAAAATCAAGTCATTGTGATCCGCAAAGGCATCCAGCATACCGAGATGATTTGCCTCATCAAAAAGCTGGGCGGAATCATGCTGACCATGGATCTGAATGAGCTGCTGTCCCAGCCCCCGAAGAATGGAGACTGTCACTGGTATCCCATTGACCCGACAGACATTCTTTCCGTCGGCGTGTATCTCACGCTGGATCAGCACTTCCCCGGCCTCAAAGGGTACGCCATTTTCAGAAAACCAGGGATATTCCGGCACATCCTGAAATACAGCGCTGATAAAGGCCTTATTTGCCCCGGTACGAATGGCGTCCCGATAGGCTCGCTGGCCCAAAATTGCAGAAATGGCGTCAATGACGATGGATTTGCCCGCACCTGTCTCACCGGTCAGGGCATTGAACCCGGACTGGAAGGAAATATCCGCCTGTTCAATGACGGCGATATTCTCAATGTGCAGCAAAACCAGCATCTTTTTTACCTCGCTCTGTTGATAATACCCCGCAGTTCCTCACAGAACTCCTTGGCATATTCCGTATCCCGCATAATGATGATGGCGGTATCGTCACCGGCAATGGTACCCACCACATAGGGAGTATCCATGCTGTCCACTGCGGAGCAGGCCGCATTAGCGGTGGCCGGCAGGGTCTTGATGACCACAATATTCTGAGCAAAATCCAGCTTAATGACGCATTCCCGGAAAATATTATTCAGTCTGGAAAACAGCGAAGCGGATTCGTTCTGAGATACGGTATAACGATATGCACCGGAAGCGGAAAGCTCCTTCACGATTCGCAGCTCCTTGATATCACGGGAAATGGTGGCCTGGGTACTGCGGAAGCCATTTTCCTGAAGCGCACTGAGAAGCTGCTCCTGGGTCTCGATATCACGCTCAGCAATGAGCTCTAAAATTTTAGATTGACGCTGACTCTTCATAGTCATTACCCCTGAAATTTATTATTAAGAACGCTATAGAAACTGGTATCCTTCACCCGAAGGAGCTTGGTAACACGATTAGACATGGTCACCACAACTTCATCATCCGCATTGAGACGGAAGGCCTTTCCCCCGTCCACAGACAGAAACGCATTACGCTTGCCAATTCGACCCACACGGGCCACCACGGTACGATTCTTGGAAAGCACCAAAGAACGGCTGAACATGGTATGGGCGCAAAGGGGCGTAATGATAATATTCTTTGCCTCCGGCTCTACGATAGGACCACCGGCAGACATAGAATAGGCAGTGGAACCTGTAGGAGTACAGATGGTAACGCCATCTCCATCAAATTTCAATGCCTCCTGACCGTCACAGAAGATGGTCAGATGGATGACACGGGCCACCGCACCCTTGGTGATGCAGGCATCGTTGAGACAGTTATCCTCATAAATGATCCGTCCGTTGCGGCGAACCGCTACATGGAGCATCATTCTGGAATCAATGTGATACTGATCCTCCACCAGTTTTTTGAGAAGTCCAAGCTCATCGCATTCCAGCTCCGCCATAAAGCCCATGGAACCGGTATTGATGCCCAGCATGGGAATATCACGGCTACCCACCAATCTGGCGGCATGAAGGATGGTACCATCACCACCGAAGCAAACAAGAGCCTCGCAATCTCTCAGAGCCTCCTCCATGGTCACAAGGCGCAGATCATGGGGCAGCTCGTGGTTTCGGTCCACATGGAAGGGCAGGCAGATCTTCACCTCTGCGCCGGCCTCCCGCAAAAGCTGTTCCGCGCTTCTTGTAATTTGATAACTCCGATCACGATAGGGGTTGGGCATCAGTGTGATGTTTTTCATGGTATCACCCTTTCAGTACTGCATGTGCTTCTTCTGCAACAGCCTGGGCTGTAAATTCCTTGGTTTCCACAGGGCACATGGAAAGATGCCCCAGAAATTCAATATTGCCCTCCGGGCCCTTTACCGGGGAATAGGTCAGATTGACCACAGTAAAGCCCAGCTCCTGGGCCAGGGCCAAGAAGTTTTCAAGAACCTCCACATGGGTGGAAAGCTCGCGAACAACGCCCTTCTTGCCCACCTTGTCCTTTCCGGCCTCAAACTGAGGTTTAATGAGACAAAGCACCTGGCCGGTAGGCTTCAGCAGCTTTTGGATCACAGGCAGCACCAGCTTCAGAGAAATAAAGCTCACGTCCACCACGGAAAGATCCAAAGGCTCTCCCAACTGCTCCGGGGTCACATTGCGGATATTAGTCCGCTCCATAACTACCACACGATCATCGTTGCGAATCTTCCAGTCAAGCTGACCATAACCTACGTCAATGGCGAAAACCTTTCTTGCCCCCTTTTGCAGAAGGCAATCCGTGAAACCGCCAGTGGATGCGCCGGAATCGCTGCAGACATAATCCACAGGCGCAACGCCAAAGAAGTCCAACGCTTTCTCAAGTTTTAAACCGCCCCGGCTAACATAGGGGCACAGCTTGCCCCGAATTTCGATCTCCGCTTCCTGATCCACAGGAGTACCGGGCTTATCCACCCGCTGACCGCCGATGAATACCAGTCCCTCCATAATAATGGCCTGAGCCTTGGAACGGCTTTCTGCCAGACCACGATTCAAAAGTACAACATCAAGTCTCTCTTTTTTCAAAATTCAAAAGCTCCTTTGCGGTTTCATACACTGCTTTCGCGTCGATTCCACGATATTCCCGAAGCTGGGACACCTTACCGTGGGTCACAAAGCAGTCGCCAAGGTTCATCAGTTTCATTTTCTTAGGAAGAGCCCCCTTTTCCGCCATCCGGGAAAGGATCTCCTGACCCAAACAGCCGCCGGAGAAGGCTTCCTCCAATACGATCAAATGTTCTGTCTTATTCACAGATGCTTCGATCAATTCTGTAGAAAGAGGGGCAATCTTCCAGAGCTTAACGATCTCCACAGAGATCCCATCCTGCTCCAGAAGCTCCTTTGCCCGAAGGGCTTCTCCCACCATACCGCCATAGGTCACGATGGTAAGCTGGGTTCCTTCGGTCAGTACGGTGTCCTCCAATATGCACTCCTGATAGCCATCATTTCCGCCTCTGGGATACCGAACTGCCACAGGGCCCTCCATCTGATACACCGCATGGTGCAACGTCTTACGCATTTCATCGGTGGAGGCAGGAGAAAATACCGTCAGTCCGGGGATGGTACGAAGATAGCCCACATCGAAAACACCATGATGTGTCTCGCCATCGGCGCCCACCAATCCGGCACGATCCAATGCAAACACCACATGAAGATTCCCGATGGCGGTGTCATGGATCATCATATCATAGGCACGCTGTAGGAAGGTGGAATACACCGCCACCACAGGCAGCATTCCCTGCTTGGCAAGGCCACTGGCCATGGTAACCGCATGTCCCTCCGCAATACCCACATCAAAAAATCGCTTGGGATACCGCTGGGCAAACTCCGTCAGGCCTGTTCCCTGCTCCATGGCTGCCGTAATGGCACAGATACGCCGGTCTTCTGAGGCCATGGCACACATGGTCTTACCAAAGGCAGAGGAATAGGTCTCCTGAGCAGAGCCGGGTGAGGTACCGGATTCCACATTGAAGGCGGAAACGCCGTGGTATTCATCCGGGTTTTCCTCCGCATAGCTGTAGCCCCGTCCCTTTGTGGTGGAAACATGCAGCAGCACAGGGCAGGAAAGCTCCTTGGCCTGCCGCAGCAGGAAGGTTAGATTCTTAATATCGTGTCCGTCCACAGGCCCCAGATAGGTAAAGCCCATTTCGTCAAACATATTGCTCCCGATGAGGGCCTTTTTCATAAACTGTTTGGTTCGATGAACCACATTATAAAGATGCTTACCACCAGGGGCCTTCTTGGTCAGGGTATGGAAAGCACGCTTTAAGTTCAGGTAAGAGGGCTTTAGACGCTGGGTAGACAGGAATTTGGCAATTCCGCCCACGTTGGGCTGGATGGACATGCCGTTGTCATTCAGGACAACGATCAGAGGCTCCTTGCTCTGTCCCGCATCATTGAGTCCCTCGTAGGAAAGGCCGCCGGTAAGGGCGCCGTCACCAATGACAGCAATAACGCTGTAATCCTTACCTGACAAAGTTCTTGCCCGGGCCATACCCAGGGCAGCGGACACAGAATTGGAAGCGTGTCCACCTACAAAGGCATCCGCGTCGGACTCGTTGGGTCTGGGGAAGCCTGCCATGCCGCCGAATTGCCTAAGGGAATCAAACTCCTCCATACGACCTGTCAGCAGCTTATGAACATAGGACTGATGCCCCACATCAAAGACGATGCGATCCTCATAGGGATCAAACACCTTATGAAGGGCTATGGTAAGCTCAACAGCACCAAGATTGGAGGCCAGATGGCCGCCTGTCTTAGCAACGCTGTCTATGAGAAAATTTCGAATTTCAGTGCAGAGGGAAGCTTCTTCCTCCGGAGTAAACCGTAGGAGCTCTTCCCGATTGCCTGCGCGCTGTAAAAGAGTCACATTTACACGACCTGTCTATTTTTTCTTTTTACGAAACAGCTTTTTCACTGTCTGCGGAAAACTGTGGACATAATAAACCACAAGCGCCGCCATATGAACGATCTTGGTAGACTGACCCATGGCAAAGCTCTTGCCAATGGCCTTACCGCCAACGGTGAGACCGGATACCAGTGCCGCCATGGCGATCTCCACCACTCTGGAAATTCCGGATAAACTGCTCATACCGGTCATCATCAACACCACAATGGATGCTGAAGCAGTACCGGAAATAACGCCGCAGATATCGCCCACCACATCGTTGCAGAAGGAAGACACCTTTTCTGCGTTTTTCAGCATTTTCAGTGCTTCCTTTGCACCGGGCTCCTTATGGGCCGCCATGGAGTGAAAGGGCTTAGGGTCCGCGGCAGTCACCGCCACACCGATGATATCAAATATGATACCGATAAGGACAATTGCCAAAAGAATAAAAAATGCCGCGATCAAGGTCGCTTCACCCAACAGAGCATTTGAAACGGTGGAAAAAAGCGCTGAGATCACGACTGTGGAAAGAAATATGGTAATAATCCACTTAACATTAACTGTTTTCTTGTTTTTTGACTTATGTTTTGGTTTGTCACCAGATATGTCCGATTTCAATCTAATAACCTCCATGCGGAATCGGCAATATACCCGGAGCCATAAAGGCTCCGGTAAAAGAAAGTTGACGGCAGCAGACGGGATTAATCTTACGGCTTAGGTCTGGCTGGATTTCCCCATGGCCTACTCCCCGTTGCCGTGGGAGCGGTTTCCCTTGAAAGGCCACGCCGGCAGGTCACCCATACCGATGCCCGATTGCCACTTAGTCCGCACTGTAATCCCCCGCCTGCCCACAAGGACAGTCTAGGTGCTTTCCACAACAGTCCAAATAATTCTTTAGCCTCTTTTGCAAAATACAGTTTCAAAGGAATATCACCACCACCCGCGGCCGGCAGGCATGTGTGCGTAGCTCCCTTTTCCTCTGCACTCACTCAAGGCAGGCTACACTGTACGCAGCGCTTAAAAAGTACCGCCTTACAGGTTTAATCCTGTTTCGTACGCAGTCCCATTGGTACACATGATACGCTGGCTGTCGCACAATAACAGGTCTCCACGGAAGCCGGGTCAATAATCTCATGCCATTGAGACCCGCCCGAAATCCTTAACCCCCAGCACCCACCCT
>CAZEPQ010000088.1:0-8601 GCA_964514175.1 uncultured Oscillospiraceae bacterium | reverse complement strand
CCGTCGATACCGATCTCGCCGAACTCGTTCTCGATCAGGACGATTTTCTGTCCTGCATAGACCTCCTGCAGCAGTTTTTTTATAAGCGTAGTCTTGCCGGCTCCAAGGAAACCGGAAAAAATATCAATTTTCGTCATAACAAAACACCTTCTATGGTTTATTTTTCTTATATTATACCACGACAGCACAAGGCTGCCGCGCTGTTTACGGAAGAATTTGCGATTTGTTTACAAATGGTTCATCCCCTTAGAAAACGGAACTTCCACTTTTTCATTACAATTGTTTATTATATCACACTTCTTAGCAATTGAAAAGCGGTTGTTTTCCCTGACCGCAAGCGCAAAAAAGCCTGACCAATTTCGGTCAGGCTTTTGGACGTTTTCTGTTACAGCCAGGTCTCGTCCACTTCAGCACCCTTTTCACGCTTCATCAGACCGGAAATGGTCTCCTGCACGTCAGCGCCTTCGTAAAGTACCCGATAAGCTGCCTCGGCAATGGGCATTTCAATGCCCATCTTCTCTGCCAGATAGTGGGCAGAGGCGGAAGCATAATAGCCCTCAACCACAGCGCCCACCTCCTTCATGGCATCCTGCACATTCATGCCCTGACCAATGAGATGGCCGCAGCGGTTATTGCGGGAATGGACAGAGCAGCAGGTAACGATCAGGTCACCCACACCGGACAGCCCTGCAAAGGTCTCCGCCTTTGCCCCCAGAGCTACGCCCAGTCGGGCAGCCTCCGTAAGACCACGGGTCATCATCAGAGCCTTGGTATTGTCGCCGCAGCCAGAACCATCCAGCACACCGGCAATCAGGGCGTAAATATTTTTCAGAGCGGCGCCCAGCTCAGCACCCACAATATCGGAGCCTGCATAGACACGGAATACATCGCTCATAAAGGCATCCTGAACCATTTCGGCCACCTGCTTGTCGGGGCAGGCCACCACACAGCCGGTGGGAACACCACGACCAACTTCCTCCGCATGGGTGGGGCCGCTGAGTACCGCCACGGTAGCGCCGGTAACCTCCGCAATGATCTCGCTCATGCGCTTGGAGGTGTCCCGCTCCACGCCCTTGGTGACGGAAACAATGACGGTATTGGGGGCAAGATAGGGCTTCATTTTCTCAGCAGTCTGCCGCACCGCAAAGGAGGGCACTGCGGAAACCACGATATCCTCCCCCGCAACGCAGGAAATATCCGTGGTAAGGCCAATTTCGTTGGGGATCTCCACACCCTTCAAAAGCGCATTTTCGTGATGCTCTCTGATATAGTCGATCTCGCTCTGAGCAAAGGACCAGATGGTGACCTTATGCCCATTCTGATACAGCAGCTTCGCCAGGGCAGTGCCCCAGCCGCCGCTTCCGACGACAGTGATATTCATAATAAACCTCCGGGGTTATTTATTTTTATGGATGGAAAATTTACTCTCGGTGCCATTTAAAAGCCGCTGGATATTGCCTCGGTGTGCCCAGATCAGCAGTCCGCCGGTGATGGTGGCGATAACCAGAATCACCGGGTCATGGTACAGCACCCAGGCCATAACGGCATAGCCCACGCCGGTGGAGACGGAGCCCAAGGACACATATCTGGTCAGCACCGCCAGGATCAGGAAGCTGCCCCAGACCACCACAGCCAGTTTCCAGGAGATCATAATGGCAATGGTACCGCCGGAAAGGACACCTTTTCCGCCCTTAAAGCCAAACATAACGGGGAACATATGGCCCAGCTCGCAGAACAGGCCGGAAACATACTTGGATAGCACCACAGACATGAAGCTATAGCCCCCCTGCTGGATCAGCTTCGCGCCCAGCATGCCGCAAAGCAGGCTCAGCACCGCCTTGATCACATCGGTACCGATGACCAGGGGCACCAACTTGCTGCCGAATACCCGCAAGAAGTTGGTCATACCGGCATTACCGCTGCCATGATTCCGAATGTCATCCTTTAGGATATATTTACTTACCAGAATGGCTCCGTTGGAGCCACCCAGGAAATAGGGTACCACCGTCATCAGCAGCATACCAATGATCAGAAGCAGGATACTCATATTTTGTCACCATCCTCGCCCTTCTGGCGCACGATCATCTTAATGGGAGTGCCTTCAAAGCCGAAAACGGCCCGAAGCTGATTCTCCAAATAACGCTGATAAGAGAAGTGGAACAGCTTTGCGCTATTGCAGAACATGACAAAGGTGGGGGGACGGATGCCGGACTGGGTCATGTAATAGACCTTCAGGCGGCGCCCCTTGTCCGTGGGAGGCTGAACACGGGCGGTGGCGTCTGCCAGAATGTTGTTCAGCATACCGGTGGAAATACGCATGGAGTTGGCATTTGCCACAGCGTTGATGGTCTCGTAGATTTTCTCCACACGGAGACCTGTCAGGGCAGAGATGAACACCACAGGGGCGTAGGTCATATAAGCCAGGCCCTCACGGACGGACTTTTCGAACTTGTCCATGGTGTGGGTATCCTTCTTAATGGAATCCCACTTATTCACCACAATGATGGCAGCCTTGCCGGCTTCGTGGACCAGGCCTGCAATCTTGGTATCCTGTTCCGTGATGCCCTCGTTTGCGTCGACCATAATGAGGCAAACATCCGCACGAGAAATGGCGTCCACGGTACGCATGTTGGAGAACCGCTCCACGGAATCGTCCACACGGGATTTCTTCCGCATACCGGCGGTGTCAATAAAGACATACTTGCCGTGTTCATTTTCAAAATAGCTGTCGATGGCATCCCGGGTGGTGCCTGCCACATCAGAAACGATGACACGCTCCTCCCCAAGGATACGGTTGAGGAGACTGGACTTGCCTGCGTTGGGCTTGCCAACGATGGCGACCTTGATGACATCCTCATCTTCCTCTTCCTCCGTCTCCGGGGGGAAATTCTCCACGCACAGATCCAGCAGATCGCCGGTGCCGTGACCATGGAAAGCGGAAACCGCGATGGGGTCACCCAGGCCCAGGGCATAAAATTCATAAATGTCGGGATTTACCGTACCGGTGCTGTCGCACTTGTTCACCGCAAGCACAATGGGCTTTTTGCTTCTTTGCAGCATAGTGGCGATCTCGCTGTCGGCGGCGGTAACGCCGGTCTTAACATCACAGACCATGATGATGACATCAGCGGTCTCAATGGCGATCTCAGCCTGCCGACGCATAAAGCGTAGCATTTCGCTGTCGGTCTTGGGTTCGATGCCACCGGTGTCCACCAGCTCGAAGTCCCGTCCGTTCCAGTCACAGTCTCCATAGAGCCGGTCTCTGGTGACGCCGGGGGTATCCTCTACGATGGCGGTACGACGACCGGTAAGTTTATTGAAAAGCATGGACTTGCCCACGTTGGGCCGGCCCACGATTGCAACCAGTGGTTTTGCCAAACCTGGCCACCTCCTGTTTATTGATTACTCGTTTGGGTTACATGGTATTATCTCATTTTTTCCCCAATAAATCAATCCTTATTTCTGATTCTGTGAAAAACATGGAATTTCCGAAAAAATGGCCCGCCGCAAAAATTGCGGCGGGTCGAAATACGCGCATTTATGCATTCTCTGCTACAGCGTCCTTCTTTACCTCCAGGAAGGTAGCGGGATGCTTCTTGCAGGTCAGCAGGCTAACCACCACCAGAAGCACACCGCAGGCAATGGCGCCGGGAACCGTTGCACCGAGGCCAAAGGGCAAGCCTGCCAGCTTCCAGCCCACGCAGACCACAAAACCACCAATCATACCAGCCAGGATTCCTGCCTTGGTTGCCTTTCTCCAGAACAGCGCCGCAAAGGCTGGTAGGCCCGCTGCTGCCGCATAGAAGCTCCAGGAGAACATCAGAATGTCATAGGCATTCTTAATATACAGCGCAATAAACAGGGCACACAAGGGCAGCACGATGGAAAATACACGGGACAGCCGAATCTCTGTCTTTTCGGACATCTTGGGATTGATGGTCTTGCCGATATCACTGACACAGGCCTGAACAGAGACCAAAAGATAGCTGTCCGCAGTGGACATGATGACGGACAGGATGCCTGCCAGCGCCAGACCCGTCAGGCCCACAGGCAGAATAGTGATAGCCAGAGCGGGCACTACAGCATCGGTACTGCCATAGCCGGCGATCACATCCGCAGACACCAACTGATGGGCCACAACACCCATAAACCAGACTAGGATGATGGTGACACCGTAGACAGAGGTACCCAGGAACATGCCCTTCTTGGCAGCCTTCCGGTCTTTTGCCGCAAAGGCACGCTGCCACATCTCGGCACCGGCCATGGTAAATACCAGATAGGTGACAATATCGCCCAGGATACTGCCGTCAATGTAAGGCTTAAACAGGGATGGATCCAGATTCTCAATAAAATTACCGATGCCACCCACCTCAATCATAGAGGATGTGGGGATCAGGATGTATACAAAGATCAGCAGCATATAGAACTGCAGCACATCAGTATAAACCACACCAAACAGTCCGGCAGAGGCTGTATAGATCATAAACACAAGGGTGGCGATCAGTGCGCCCGCCTCATAGGAGATACCGAACTCTCCGCCCAGCATACTGATAATGGTGGCGGTAGCGGTAACCTGGGAGGCCACGGTTCCCATCATGGTGAAAGCAATGAGGGCACCCAAAATTACTTTGGCTGTTTTGCCGAATCTGCGCTCAAACAGCTCTGGGATGGAACTGATGTTGTGCTGCATGCCAATGTCGGATATCCTTCCGGAATATCCGGCAAATAGGAACATACCCAACAGATAAGGCAGTGCGGTCATAATTGCCTTAAAGCCGCTGGAATAGGCCACACCGGCACGGCCCATCAGGCCGCTGCCGCCAATAATGGTGGCGCAGACGGTGGCCATCAGCACAAAGGGGCCGAAGGAACGGCCTGCGACATAGTAGTCACCGGTGTTCTTGATCCGCTTGACGCAGACAAATCCGATTGCCACCATGCCAATCAGGTACACCACGATAATGGCCAGGTCGATTACATGCAGTTGACTGTGATCCATAGAAACTTCTCCTTTCAAATCCAGTAAAAATAAAATCGCCCACGGGCGTGGACGACAAAGCTACAACGTAACGCCGATTCCGTACCATAAAGTCATATCCGAATTATGAATAATTCCCGTCTACAACTTGCTTCTCATAAAATCAAAATTTCAGATAATTAAGAAAAATACACAAAAGCACCAGAAATATTTCACATTTTATAATCATATTATACAACACGCTTTCTTCGCAAATATGAACATTTTGTAAACAACATCATTGGTTATATAAATATTTTCACAAAAAAATTGTATATTTGGCACAAAAGAGCCGCGCTTTTTCAAAAATTGTATTTATTTGTCCGATATCCTAAATCTTTTCTCGGTTTTTCGCCAAAAATCCCCGCTGCGATGAGCGGGGATTTTATTGCAATTTTTGATTCACGATTCCGCATGTCCTTTCTGATAGAGAAACATACCGATCCCGGTACCGATGATGACAATGTAGCCCAGCAGACTCCAGACATCCGGCAACTGTCCAAAAACAGCCCAGCCCAGCAGGGCGGAAAAGATCACCTGAGAGTAGTCGTACACAGAGATCTCCTTGGCGGGAGCAAACTGGTAGGCACTGGTGATGGCAAACTGCCCCGCACAGCCGCAGGTACCCGCCAGGATCAGGCACAGGAGCTGCATCCCTGTCATGGGCGCATGAATCATCAGGAAGTAGGGAAGGCACACCAGACAGGAGAAGGTGGAAAACACAAATACGATCAGGCTGGGGTGGATATTCTTCTTGCTCATATACCGGACGAAACTGTAGGCCACGCCGGCGCCAAAGCCTCCCAGCAGTCCGATCAGGGACGGCACCAGGGCCATGTTGGAGGGATTGGGCTTAATGATCAGCAGGCTTCCCAGAAAGGCCGCCACCACGCCAAGGCCCTGAACCGGCGTCAGCTTTTCCTTCAGCAGGAAATAGGACACAATAATGGCAAAGAAGGGGGACATTTTATTGAGCATGTTGGCATCGGACAGATTCAGATGATCCACCGCATAGAAATTGCAGATCAGGCCAATGGTGCCGAAGAATGCCCGGGCCAGCAGCAGAAGCCAGTGCTTCCTTTCCGGCGGATGGAAGGGGGCATGATTTTTCTTCAGAATCAAAAAAGCAAACACCACTGCCACGGCATTGCGGAAAAACGCCTTCTGCATGGAGGGAACATCCCCCGCAAGCCGGATGAAAACACTCATCAAGGCGAAGGAAAATGCCGCCAGAATAATGCAAATGATGCCTTTGGTTCGTTTGGACATGGCTTTTCAGCTTCTTTCGGTCAATTGTTGGTTTCCTGTTCCTCCTGCTCCGTCACCGCCAGACGGCTCAGGGCCTGGGGAGACCCATAGCGGCTCAATTCCAGGATCATATAGCTGCACAGCAGATTCAGCGCCACCTGATCGTGCTCGTAGGGCAGGTCAAACAGCTCGCTGATGCGGCCCAGACGGTAGAGCAGAGTATTTCGGTGGATACACAGGCTGGCTGCGGTGCGGTCCTTGTTGTGCATATTGAAGGAAAATACACGCATAGTCTCATCGTAGGCCGTGCCGTTTTCTCGGTCATATTCCCGCATTTTGAAGATGGCGGGATGAATAAAGGTCTCCGGCGTATCCTTTTCCAGCACGGACAGGAAAATGGGCAGGGGCATCAGATCCGAGAAGGTGGTGGATTTATCCCGGCCCAGTTGCAAGGCCAGTCTGGCCGTCAACAGGGCCTGACGGTAATGCATACGAACCTCTCGAGGGTCACTGAAGCTATCGGACAGGCCGCAGATCATATCATGGGTGCCGAAGAACTCAAAGATCCGGTTTGCCATGGACATTTTGGGCATGGGGGTACCTGAGCCATGGGGCTCCGCATTGCCGTAAAGGGTGACGATATTGCTGTCATAGATGACGCAGATCACGTTGCGGTAGAGCTGCTGCAGCTCCCGAACGGCGTACTCCGCAAAGGCCTTCTGGGAAGCCAGGGCGCCGATGGTGGTGACGCAGACCGTATATTCCGGCTGCATGGTGCTGGAAATGGCCTCACAGGCCAGCCGCTCCAGATGAGGCGGCGTATTGGGGGCCAGCAGATCCTCCAGCTTGGTGGACAGAGCCAGGTTCCAACTGCCCATGGACTTGATACGGCTGGAAATTCTCAGCCGTATGGCATCCAGGACCAGGTCAATGATCTCAAAATCCTCCTGAATGGGGGGCACCCCATCCCAGAATACAATGATGTGTCCGTGAACATTGTTGTCCTGCACCACTTCCGCGAAAAGTCGGGGTGACTGCGCGCAGGAGCCGGTATTTGCAAAGAAGGGCCTGTAAAAGGCTTTTCTGCCGGAGAGAAATTCATCTAGGGTGCGGAATATCTGCTCCCGATTCATGGCCTTGTTCTCTAGGATCTGATCCCATTCCGGATTGCCAATGGGTTCCATGGGATACATGGACACCACATGGAAATACTCGTCCACAAACAAAATGGGCTTTTTCAGCACATCATAGGCCGCAGAGAGCACATTGTTGGTGGACTGATTGCAGACCGCTTTATAGAGTTTTTCATAGACCTCCGCCATGCGATTTTCAGACATAGGGCCACCTCCTGCACATTGGGGGCCAATCCCCCCGGTATTGCTTATATTTTAGCGAATCACCCCGGCAATTGCAACAAATTCAGGGAGAATTTTGCCCCTGGGAACGGAAAAGGCCAGATTTACATTTTTCCATACCTATGCTATAATGTAGGTTCAAAAGCAAACCCCCATAGCTTGTCAGAAAGGAGCAAAACACTATGGAAATCACCGATCTGACCCGGACCAATCAGCCGGAACCCAGAAACAAAATCGCCGCAGAGCGGGAAGGTTATTCCTTCTACGCCTATATCTCTCGTATGCGCTATATCTCCCGCTGGGGATTGATGCGGAACTCCTGCCCGGAGAATATTCAGGAGCACAGTCACATGGTAGCCGTTCTGGCCCATGCCCTGGGCCTTATTTCCCGTGAGGTCTTCGGTCACAGCAATGTTTCCCCCGAGACCTGCGCCACCGTAGCCCTGTTCCACGACGCCTCGGAGATCATCACCGGCGATCTGCCCACCCCCGTAAAATACTACAGCCCGGAGATCCGGGATGCATACAAGAAGGTGGAGGATGTGGCAGCAGACGAGCTGCTGTCCATGCTGCCTCAGGCCCTGCGTGGCTGCTATGAGCCTCTTTTGAAGGACATCTCCCCCGAGGTGGAACGGATCGTCAAGGCTGCCGATAAGCTCTCCGCCCATATCAAGTGTCTGGAGGAGCTGAAGGCCTCCAACCACGAATTTATTCTGGCTGCACGCCAGACCCGTCAGGCGCTGGACGAAATGAACATGCCGGAGCTGAACTACTTCATTGAAAACTTCCTGGACAGCTTCACGCTGACCCTGGATGAACTGAAATAACTGGAGGAAACAACATGAAAGCAATCGTTACCGTCACCGGCAAAGACGCCGTGGGCATCATCGCCGGTGTGTGCACCGAGCTCTCTTCCCTTTCCGTCAATATCCTGGACATTTCCCAGACCGTCATGGAGGGCATCTTCGTTATGAACATGCT